>CAZNDM010000001.1:0-14894 GCA_964571845.1 uncultured bacterium
TTTCCCTTTCGTTCTGTGAGAGGGATCATTTCCAACCTTGCCATCCACTTGCGGGAAAGCACTCCCAACTCCCCTGCTGCTTGCGGGAATCCACTTCCAACCTTCCCTCTCGCTTTGCGGGAGAAGTCAGCAATAAAACTCCCCTCCCACAAAGTGGGAGGGGATTAAGGGGAGGGTTACAAAAGCATTTCCACCTCTTTCCTGTCAAATCCGCCCTTTTCACGCTCCTCAATCCTCCCCCACGAAGTGGGAGGAGTTTGTCGATTACCCTTCAACTCCTTGCATTGCTGCACGTGGAAAGTGTTCATTCCCACCCTCCCCTCCCGCTCTGTGGAGAAACCACCAACAAACTCCCCTCCCGCTCTGCGGGAGGGGATTAAGGGGAGGGCTACAAAAGCATTACCACCTCTTTCCTGTCAAATCCGCCCTTTTCACCCCCTCCTCAATCCTCCCCCACAAAGTGGGGGAGGAGTTTGAAGGGGTCTACCCGCAAAGTGGGGGAGAGGTTATGGAGTGCCCCCAACACATTGCAAAACAGTATATGAAAAGAATCACCAACAAACTCCCCTCCCACGAAGTGGGAGGGGATTGAGTAGGGTCCCCCACAGTGCTAATATATCCTGGAGGACGGTATGTATCCTCCCCCATAGTACCAAACGTATTGAGGGAGGAAGTTAAAAAGACCATATGTCCCTTTCACCTCAAAGATTTTTTTCGAACACCTTCACCTGTAGTTTGACATTGAAAAGTCCTGAATTTATAATGGTTTATGATGATTAAGGCGATTGTTTTTGACCTTGATAATACACTTGTAGATTTTATGCGGATGAAAGAAGAGGCGGTAAATTCCGCCATCGAGGCAATGATTGACGCAGGGTTGAACATGACCAAAGAGGAGGCGTACAAAAAGATCTTTGAGATCTACGATCGAGAAGGTATAGAAGACCAGCAGGTTTTCAACAAGTTCCTGATGGAGAATTTCGGCTACATAGATTACAGAATTCTTGCCGCTGGTATAGTGGGTTACAGGCGAGCGAAAGAGGCTGCGCTTGTCCTCTACCCCCATGTGCAGTACACGCTTATGCAACTTTTGAGAAGGGGGCTGAGACTCGCTGTGGTCTCTGATGCTCCAAGATTGCAGGCGTGGACAAGACTTGCACAGGTGGGTCTCCACCACTTTTTTGAGGTAGTTGTGGCATTTGAAGATACAGGCGAGAGAAAACCGTCTCCCAAACCCTTCAGGTTTACACTTGAAAAACTTGGACTTGAGCCTGGAGAGACGATCATGGTCGGCGATTGGGCTGAAAGGGATATCACTGGTGCCGCAAAAATTGGAATGATTACAGTCTTCGCACGCTATGGAGATACTTTTGGAACGGTCAACTCAGGTGCTGATTACGAAATAGACGATATAATCGAACTCCTGAAAATTGTTGATAATCTGAACCAGGATACAGGAAAATAAAATCCCTGCTGTCAATCCCTGCTAAGAGGTGAGATTTGAAGGCATCAGAAATTGTAAAAAAATTTGGCGGGACACTCGTAGGACCGGATATTGAAATAGAAAAGGTATCGCCTCCAGAAGATGCAACTCCAGATTCTCTTGTATTTCTATTTGAACAGGGTAAAGAAAAGGAGATCCGGACCAGAGCCGGTGTCCTGGTCTGCAAGGAGAAACCTTCTGTAGATGTTGCCCACTCATACATCATCGTCTCTGATCCAAGAAAATACATGGTTCAGGCTCTAAATCTGTTTGTCAAAGAAACACGGCTAAATCCCGGTGTGTCCAATGAAGCCTATGTGGACCCTACTGCGAAATTAGGAGAAAATGTTACCGTTGGTCAATGGTCATACATCGGATATGGCACTGAAATCGGTGAAAATACTGTAATTTATCCACATGTTTTCATCGGGGACAATGTGAAAATTGGAACCGGTGTCAAAATTTACCCTTTTGTTTACATTGGAAACGATACATTTATAGGAAACCGGGTGGTCATCCATTCAGGGACAAAGATAGGTACTGATGGATTCGGATTTCTAAAAACTCAGGAAGGTTATTTAAAAATTCCTCAGGTAGGGCGTGTTGTCATAGAAGATGATGTGGAAATAGGGGCGAACTGTGCAATTGATCGTGCTACAATTGGAGAGACGAGAATCGGTAAAGGTGTAAAACTGGACAATCTCATTCAGATTGGACACAATGTCACAGTGGGTGAACATACTGTCATGGCGGCGCAAACCGGCATTGCAGGCAGCACAAAGATCGGAAAATGGGTTATGATGGGCGGCCAGGTGGGTGTAGCTGACCACCTGGAGATCGGTGATAGAGCCATCATCATGGCTAAATCAGGTGTCTCAAAATCCGTTCCACCAAGAAAAATCTACGAAGGTTACATGGCAAGGGAAAGACGCCAGTACCTGAAATCCAGATCCCTCTTCGATAGACTGCCTGAATTCGTTGAAAGACTAAAAAGACTTGAAAGGGAAGTATTTGGCAATGAAACAGAAAACACTGAGAAGTGAGATATCATTTGAAGGTGTGGGGTTGCATACAGGCGAGCTTTCTAAAATTACACTTTTGCCGGCACCTGAAAATTACGGTATTCGATTTAAAGTGGACGGGGTGGAGATACCTGCTAGCGTGGATTATGTCTCACAGGTTACACGGGGGACAGATTTAACGAAGGACGGAAAAACAGTGCGAACTGTCGAACACCTCCTCTCCGCACTCGTTGGTATGCAGGTTTACAATGTTGTTATCGAAGTTTCAGGACCTGAGATACCTGCTCTTGATGGATCTGCTCTACCTTTTGCACAGGCTATTCGTGAAACCGGGTTGGTTGAACAAGGATCGGACGCCAGAATATGGAGACTAAGAAAACCCATTGTGAAGACCTTCAATGGTCCCAAAATATTTGCGCACCCGGAAAATGCTTTAAAAATCAGCTTTGCAGTCGATTATCAGGACGATGTTATTGGCAGACAGTTTCTGAATATTACATTAACACCTGAAGGATACCTGAAAGAGATAGCACCAGCAAAAACCTATGTTTACGAAAGGGATGTTGAGGGACTTTTAAAAAGTGGATACTCCAGAGGCGGATCCCTGAAGAATGCTCTGGTTTTCACAGAAAATGGCATAAAGAACCCGGAAATAATGACTTTTCGGGATGAACCGGTGAGACACAAAATCCTTGACCTGCTCGGTGATCTGGCACTTCTCGGAGCAGGTTATTTTGAAATGTCCATCCACGCAGAAAAAACCGGACACAAACATCACATCGAATTCATAAGAGAGTTAAAAAAGGCTGTCGTGAGCGGATCTCAACTCACAATTGATGAAATTCTCAGGTTCATTCCTCACCGATATCCGTTTCTCCTCATCGATAGGGTAGTTTCCCTCGAAGACGAAAGGGTGATTGCATTGAAAAATGTAACATACAACGAGCCTTTTTTCGTCGGTCACTTTCCTGTTGAACCTGTAATGCCCGGAGTCCTCATTATAGAGGCAATTGCTCAGGCTGGAGGATTTCTGCTCCTGTCTCATATTGAGAACAGGGAGGACAAGCTGGTATTTTTTGCTGGCATAGATAATGCGCGGTTCAGAAAGCCCGTAAAACCCGGGGATCAGCTTGAAATAGAAGCAGTTTTAACAAGGAGAAGAGGGAGCATTGTGAAATTCAGGGGAGTGGCTCGCGTGGACGGGCAGGTGGTCGCTGAAGCTGAGCTGATGGCAAGTATTGTGGAGAGATCAAAATGATTCATGAAACAGCAATAGTTGATAAAAATGCAGAGATAGATCCATCAGTTGAGATCGGTCCCTACACCATCATAGGTCCCGGTGTGAAAATCGGTAAGGGCACAAAAATCGGTTCATCAGTCAGAATTGAAGGCAGGACAATAATCGGTGAAAATAATCGCATCTATCACGGTGCTGTAATCGGTCTTGATCCCCAGGACTACGCTTTTAAGGGCGAGGAATCCGGCGTAATTATAGGCAACAATAACATCATAAGAGAGTATGCATCAATCCACAGAGCAACCGGTGAAGGCAACTACACGATAGTGGGAGACAACAACTTTATCATGGCTTATGCCCATATTGCCCACAACTGCAAAATAGGATCAAACATAATCATCGTGAATGCAGCACAACTGGCAGGTCATGTGGAGGTTCAGGACTTTGCCTACATTTCAGGTCTCGTGGGCGTCCATCAGTTTGTTAGAATCGGTCGATACTCCCTCATTGGTGCAAACTCCAAGCTCGTTCAGGATCTACCTCCCTTTATTATAGCTCAGGGGGTTTCAGCAAAAGCCACGGGTATCAATATCGTGGGCTTAAAAAGAAAAGGGTTCGACTACTCAAGGATAAAAGTTATCAAGGAAATCTACAGAATTTTCTTCAGGTCTAACTTAAACACAGGTGATGCAATCGAGAAGATTTTACAGGAGTTTCCAGACAGTCCAGATGCCAGAGAATTTGTCGAATTTGTTAAAAATTCCCGAAGAGGAGTTTTAAAGAAGAGCAATGAGTAAAGTCCTGCGTGTAGGTGTTGTTGGCGTCGGTCATCTCGGATTTCAGCATGCCAGAATCTTTCATCAACTTGAGAACTCGGAGCTCGTCGGCGTGTTTGACATTAACCGGGAGAGGGCAGAGTTTGTTGCAAGAAGATGGAAAACAAAGGCATTCAAATCCCTTGAAGAGTTGCTTGATAATGTGGAAGCCGTGAGCTGCGTTGTCCCCACGAGCTCCCACTATGAGGTGGGCAAAGAGATCATTTCTCGAGGCTTACATCTATTTCTTGAGAAGCCCATGACAGAGACAGTGGAACAGGCAGAAGAGCTCGTAAAACTCGCGGAAGAAAAGGGAATAAAACTGCAAATCGGACATATTGAAAGATTTAACCCTGCTGTGCTTGCAGTCCACAAATTTATTGATTCACCAAAATTTATTGAAAGTCACAGGCTTGCTCCCTTTAACCCACGGGGAACCGATGTGGATGTGGTTCTTGACCTCATGATACACGACCTTGACCTGATCCTTTATTATCTCGGAAAGGAGCCCGTGAAGGTGGAAGCCGTTGGGGTACCGGTTATCACGAAAAAGGTGGACATTGCCAATGCAAGACTCGAATTCGACAGAGGAGAAATTGCAAATGTAACTGCCTCCCGAATTTCCATTGAAAAACTCAGAAAAATCCGAATGTTTCAGAAAGATATGTACATATCCATTGACTATCTTCACAGAAATGTTGAATTCTACAGAAAGTTTGGAGATGAGATCATACCGTACTTCCCTGATGTGAAACAGGACCTTGAACCACTAAAACTGGAGCTTGAAAGTTTTGTCAACGCTGTACTGGAGGACGATGAGCCTCCGGTAACCGGTATGGACGGACTAAAAGCGCTCCGCGTCGCCCTCCGTGTAAAAGAGGATATTCAAAGACGCCTACCTGATTTCATTTAGTAAATCAAGTAACTCTGAAAGTGAGCTGATACTCCTGACATCAGGAGGTACAGGTGAGTTCTCCCTGTTCAACCAAACGGCATTTAACCCCGCATTTAATGCGCCAAAATAATCCTCTTCAAGTGAATCACCGATGTGCAGGACATCGCTTTTCCTAACACCTGCCAGTTTGACCGCAATTTCAAATATCCCGGGATCTGGCTTTGAAACCCCCACTTCAGAAGCCCTTACTGTGAAATCAAAATAGGATGCAATCGGGTATTTTTGGAACTGCGTGTTACCGTTGGTTATCAAACCGATTTTAAAATGTTTCTTCAGCTCTGTTAAGACCGGTATAGTATCCGGAAAAATCTCGATCTCACTGTGCCTTTCCTCGAGGTAAATCCTGAAAAGATCATCGCCAAAATCTTCTGTGAATATCCCGTGCCTCTTCAGCACTTCATGGATACTGAGTCTCCTCATGTCGTAAAGAGAAAGGTCTCCTCCTGTTCTGACAACTTCTTCCCAAGCTTTGTAAAATTCATCAATATCAACCTCGACCGATGGATACCTGGAATGAATGATTTCCGCGATTTTCTCCAGGGCTTTTCTGATCACCTTGCTGATATCCCACAGGGTTCCGTCTCCGTCAAAAGTAATTACATTCATGGTTGAAAATTATAATGGCATTATAATTTTCTTTCTGGAAGCGAGATTCAAAGGAGGATAAAATGTCTGGATTTGCAATATTTTTGATAATCTCACTCACTTCAGGATCTTTCGGATTTACACCTGCAATTTCACCAGATGGTAAAAAGGTCGTCTTTTCATACGATGGAGACCTCTGGATTCTGGAGGACTCTGTTGCCAGGAGACTCACAGATTCAAAAGGATATGAAATCTCACCGATCTGGTCTCCGGACGGAAGGAAGATCGTGTTTGCGTCAAACCGCTACGGCAGCTGGGATCTTTTTGTTATCCCTTCAGACGGGAGCGATAGACCAGTGAGACTCACCTTTCATCCCGGATACGAGGATCCCCTCTTTGTAAGCCATGACACTGTGTATTTCTCAAGCTGGAGATACGAATTCCGCGGCGCAGTTTACAAAATTCCCATCAATGGCGGCACTCCCGAACTCGCATGGAACTTCAATGTAAACCACATGGTACCTGGTCCCGGCGATACGCTGATTTTCGAAAGAGGTTCCACCCCTTCATGGAGAAGAAAATATCGGGGTCCTGCCAACCGTGATATATGGATAATGACACCTGACACGAAATTTATGAAGAAATTGACTGACTTCGAAGGTAGAGACGCATACCCAATGTACTCCAAGTTTGACGGAAAGATATACTTCGTCTCAAACGACAATCCTGAAAATGTTGCAAACCTGTTTGTTATGAACACAGATGGCTCTAATAGACACCAGCTCACACATTTCAAGGATGATGTGATCTGGCCCAGCATATCAGAGGACGGGAAAAGTATCGTATTCTCTGTTCTCGGAAAACTCTACATATACCGTGTCAATACAGGAACCGTCAGGCAGCTCACCATAAAAGTCTCAGCGGACAAAAAATTCTCTGATCCCTATTACAGGACACTCAAAAGTCGTGCAAGCGAAATTTCCATATCACCTGACGGCAAAGAGCTCGCATTCGTGGTATTCGGCGACATATTCGTAAAAAATTTAGAATCCGGTGAAATCAAAAGAGTTACCTGTACCCCTGAACCGGAGAAGGACATTTCATGGTGTGGGAAAAAGATTATTTTTACTTCACTTGTTGACGGAAACTGGAATTTATACGAGGCAACTCCTGTGGATGACTCCCTTTTCTCCGAGGCAACTGAATTTCACATCAAAAGAATAACTTCCAGAAAAGGGACCGAAAAAAAGCCGCTCTGTTCACCCGATGGAAAGAAAATCGCTTTTCTGACGGATCAGGGTACATTGAATGTGCTTGATTCTGAGGGTAATGTGAAAAGGTATAGCCAGTTCAACGATGTGGTATGGATCTCCTGGTCCCCTGATTCAAAGTGGCTCGCCTTTTCCCGAACAGCACTTGGCTGGAGAGAAGACATCTATGTCGTCAAAGTTGATAGCTCCATGGAGCCTGTTAATATCTCAAATCATCCCAATGACGACTACCGCCCACTCTGGTCATCTGACGGAAGAAGAATCGCCTTTGCCTCCAGAGACGAAAATGGAAACCTGTCGATCAAATATGTAATTCTACGGAAAGAAGATGCAGGTAAAACTCCGGATTACTTTAAAACTCTGAAGGACAGTTCCCCCGGCAATGTCAGAATCGATTTTGAAGACATCGGGGAAAGAATCCACACCGTTTACACATTTAAAGGAGGATACAACTACTTCAATCAGGACAAGTGGGGTCTGAGATTTCTCGTTCAGGCAGAAGACCTGAACTCCAATGATATCTGGATGGTGGATCTTGCAGGCGACGATGTGAAGAGGATCACGAAAAATTCAGTGTCTCCCAAGATGTTCTTCTTCTCACCGGATGGAGAGAAGATTTATTATCTGACCGAAAATGGGAAAATATTTAAAGCCACACCCAACGGTGAATCTTCACCAATTCCCTTCACAATAAAACTTCTAATTGACAATGCTAAATTCCGCCGTGCCCTTATGATGCAGTTATGGTGGGCATTGTACGATGGATTTTACGACCCACATTTCCATGGAATTGATTGGAAAGCCATGTTCAAAAAGTATCTTCCCTATGCAACCTCTGCCTATGAAAACCGGGATTTCTACATTTTTGTCAGGTTTATGCTCGGTGAAATTAATGCGTCACATCTCGGAATCTGGGGCTCAGGTAATGACTTCAGCGAAAACACGGGATTGCTCGGAATTGTCCCTGAAAAGGTAAAAGAAGGCTACAGAATAAAAAGAGTTATCTACAACTCACCAGCTTTTATCAAAAATCTCAAACCTGGTGACATTATTACAAAAATTGACGGAGTAAAACTTGACACTGTGCTCAACTTCTACTCTGCACTCGTCGGGAAAAGGAACAAAAAAGTCAAAATAATCGTGAAAAATAGCGGGACTGATACTTTAAAGATAAAACCTGTGTCCTATGGAAAGATCCGGGATTTGATATACAGGGAATGGGTTAAGAAAAACAGGGAATTCGTTGACAGCATCTCTCACGGAACCCTCGCCTATATCCATCTGATAGGAATGAATCTTAGAACAGTGAAACAGTTCAAAAGAGAGCTGTACGAACAGCTTGATAAAAAGGGACTAATACTCGACATCAGATACAACGGCGGCGGCTCAACCCATGACATAATATTGAACATCCTGCGGAGAACCCATTACCTCTACTCGATTGACCGTGGGGAGAAGAAAAAGGAGTACAGTTCACTGTTTTCATGGAACAAACCGGTCGTTCTGCTCATTAATAGCCAGTGCTATTCCGACGCAGAGATCTTCCCCGCAGGTTTCAAACAGTTGAAACTCGGTATAGTCGTTGGAACACCTACTTTCGGCGCTGTCATCGGCACCAACGACATAACCCTCTTCGACGGTGAAACCGTCTTCAGAGTGCCCAGCGAAGGCTGGTACACACTCGAAGGCAAAAACCTTGAGCTCGGACCCGTTCATCCCGACATCTATGTCGAAAATCCTCCTCTGTTTGACAACACCACGGGAGACCCCCAGCTGAGAAAAGCAGTCGAAGTTATGCTCCAACAGATCAAAAAATAGCTAATCACAGGCTCTGAACGATTTTTTTGATCTTGCTCAAGTATTCTTCAAATGCTTTTTCACCTCTGGGCGTTAACCTGTAGATCGTCTTTGGCTTCTTGCCAATAAACTTTTTCTCAACTTCAATGTAGCCGCTCTCTTCGAGCCTGGAGACATGGGCAGAGAGATTGCCCTTTGTAAGTCCTGTTATATTCAAAAGATACAGAAAATCAGCCTCTTTCAATGCGTACAGCACAGCCATAATGGATAGCCTCGATGGCTCGTGAATCAGTCTGTCAATACTATGGATCTCCCTGAATGCATTACTGTCCATCAACTTTCGCCCTCCTTTTAAGTGAGCTCCATCTGAAGATTCCCGATACAATTAAAACACCACCCGCAAATAGAAGCTCAATGGACACTGCATCGTTAAACTTAACTCTAAGAAACGCAAGACCAATACCAGCCAGAAGCGTAAGGAACCCAAACACAACAAATCGATTCAAACCAGCATACTGGGCTACAGAGAGGAAAATGCAAAAAGGAACAAGAGAGATCAGGAAGTTCGCTACAGGATGTTCAAATAATATGACAGACAGAAAAAGAGCTACCATGGCAACCACAACCCACACCAGAGAACCGGCTCCTCCCTTCCTCGAGGGCTCTGCATAACCGTACTCTGGCCAGACATAACGAGACTTAAGCCACCTCACAACTCTTTTTCCTCCCAAAATCAGTCCAAAAAGAACCAGTATCCAGACAAGTTTAAAAAAGAGAGAATCGGGGAAACGGCTTACAAGCAAGCCCACACCACCAATGACAACCAGACTTCCACCTGAAACCATTTCAACAATCCCGTCATCCCACCAGGATGCCCTGGCTTTCCTCACCATTCTTTTGATTTCTCTCTCCATTTCCTCAACCTCCTTATTTGTTTAAACTGGTTTATAATATAAACCAGTTTGCAGTGTCTGTCAAGGACGTTTCTTTACGGATCACATGCTTAAAATTTTTATCGTCCTTCAGATATTCGAAGGTTTCGGAACGCATTTCAGGTGGTCTATTCCAGACAGCGCCAATATAATTAACCCCCATGGTTAACAACGCCGAGCAGATCTACCAGAAAATAGCGGAGAAGTACGACTTCTTAAATCACTTCTTCAGCCTCTACATCGACGTACTGTGGCGTAAGAAACTCTTTAGACTGATCTCACCATCCAGCAGGGATAAAGTTCTCGATGTCTGTACAGGTACAGGAGACATTGCCATCGAGATAAAATCAAGGGCAGATTCGACTGTCATTGGCCTCGATATTTCACGAGAAATGCTTGAAGTTGCAAAAAGGAAGACCAGCCAGAATGGGCTCAAAATCCCCTTTGTTATCGGCGATGCACTTGAAATGCCCGTCAAAGACTCATCTTTCGATGTGGTAACAATAGGTTTTGGTCTGAGAAATTTACCCGATTACGAGAAGGGGATTTCAGAAATGGCACGCTCGCTCAAGAAGGGCGGCAGAATCTTCATCCTTGAATTTGCACCTCCTGAAAAAAACCTCTTTGGCTTTTTTTACTGGATATATCTGAGATACATCATGCCTTTTGTTGGTGGGATCATAGCAGGAGTGAAAGATGATTACAGGGAGCTTGCCGTTTCAATAAAGGGTTTCCTTACACCGGATCAAATGGTGGAAATGTTAAAAAATCATGGATTTGTGGATGTCAGGGCAACGAGACTGACATTTGGAATAGCCTATATTTACACGGGAAGACTGGAAAATTCAGGTAAGTGAATCTGCGAATGATCTGATAGTGGAAATCCTTACCAGATGGACGCGGAAATGTGCAGGATAAAAGCTGAATAAACTTGATTATACCCCGGGAAAATTTTATACTTCAACCACCAAAACCTTAAAAAGGAGGATAAAAATGGGACTCAAGGTAACAATTGATCCAGATCTTTGTGTGGGAGATTCCATCTGCGTTGACCTTGTACCTGATGTGTTCGAGATGGGTGACGACGGACTTGCGTATGTGAAAGAGGGAATGGAGTGCACAGGAGACAGGGAGGATGTCCAGGACGCAGCGGATCAGTGTCCAAGTGGAGCAATAATTATCGAAGAATCAGACGAATGTTAGGATAGAAATTAGTGGGCGGGGGCGGAGGCGAAGCCTCCGCCCCCGCCCAATTTTCATCTCTTTTAACTTCTTAACGCCCTCCACATCAATCCCGATTCGAACCCTTAAGCTCTCTGCTGTACTTTTCTTGTAAAATCAAACCGTCTGCCACCACGCAATATCACTATCGATAGATTCACATCATACAGAATTTCAATGGAGGCATTTTTTCCACTAAACAGGTCTCTATACCAATGAAACCGCGTGATGATTATCCACATCCAACTTCATCCAAACATCGCTAAGATCCGGGAGGTGGGTCCTCAATTAAGCTCTTCTACAATATGGAGATTACTAAATGAAACCTTATTCCACCCCTGGACATTCAAAAGGTTTTTTGAGGTGAATTTCCCACAAATCTTTTCCTCTACAGCTCGAAACAGGTATGAAGGGGATTTTCATCACGGGGAGATGTCTTGTTTATAAGATTGAAGAGGGGCAATTATATCCATCTCCTCCCTCGTAGTGCATCAGCACTCTGTGGAGGATTCCTCTCAAATCCTTCTTTCACAAAGTTTTCTGGAGGAGTACCAAGGAGAGGGTAAAACCCTCAAGGAAAACCAATACAGTATCCTCCCCGTGCCCCAAAGAGGCGTGGAGGTGGATTGAGGAAGGGAAAAGACAAACTCCTCCCCCACTTTGTGGGGGAGGAGTAAGGAGGTGGAAAAACTGTTCTGACGGGAAAGGTATTGGTTGCTCTTTTACCCTCCCCTCAATCCCCTCCCACTTCGTGGGAGGGGCGACGGTCAGTTCCTCTACTTGTGAGAGGAGAGATTGGGTGTGAACCTTCCAGCAGGCAGAGAAAGGTGTGTTTGAATCCTCACACGAGTGTGAAGGTTGGTGGATCATACCGCATGGGAGAGTTAGCTCTGCATCCATCCGCAAACAGGAGAGGAAGTTGTGCGTAACTATCCCGCAGCAAGCCCAAACTGCAAGCCCGTTTTCGAATGGAGATCGAGAAATTTATCGACGAGTTTAGATCAGAATAGCCCATAATCCCTGTGCACCGTAGTGATGATTAAACAGGAAGCTCTCTCAATAGACCAACACCAGGCAAATATCTCGAAAGGTGGACAGTTTGTGCCACTGGATCAAGAATTTAAGTATGGCAATAGTTGACGAATCCACAAGGGTTCTTGTTCAGGGCATAACAGGTAGAGAGGCTGTGACATTTGTCAAGGACATGATTGATTATGGGACTCAGGTTGTCGCGGGTGTAACTCCTGGCAAAGGTGGAATGAGCGTCCACGGGGTAAAGGTGTACGACACCGTCAAAGAAGCCGTAGAGGAAACGGGTGCCAACACGAGCGTGATCTCGGTCCCACCATTTTTTGCCAAATCCGCTGTCATGGAGGCTGTAGATGCAGGCATCAAACTCATAGTGCTCGTAACAGAGAGAATTCCGAGACACGATGTTGTTGATTTTCTTTACTATGCCAGAATAAATGGTGTACGGGTAATCGGTCCCAACAGTCTCGGTGTGATAAATCCAGGCGTTGTGAAAGTCGGTATGATTGGAGGAAGAAAGGAAGATACTGAAAAATCATTCAGAAAGGGAACAATTGCAGTAATTTCCAGATCAGGCGGGATGACGACCGAAATTTCAAATTTACTCAGCACGCGAGGGCCCGGGGTTTCAACCGCAGTTTCCATAGGTGGTGATCCTTTGATCGGTTTCACCATAAAGGAGGCAGTAATCGAATTTGAAAAAGATCCTGAAACCGAGGGAATTGTGATATTCTCAGAGCCCGGAGGCACTCAGGAGGAAGAACTTGCCAGCTACTTGAAAGAGACGGGTATAAAAAAGACCATTGTGGTGTTTCAGGCTGGGAGATTTGCAGATGAATTTCCGGGTATCAGATTTGGACACGCGGCTTCCATTGTCGAAGGTGACAGAGGGAGTCCTGCTCACAAAATAAAGGTTCTTAAAGAGGCAGGCGTAAAAATTGCTGAAACTTTAAATGAAATCTTGGAGCCATGGGAATCTTTATAGATGTCATAATCGAAAAAAGTAAGTGCAGGTTCAACGAAGGTTGCGAGGAGTGCATCAAAGTCTGTCCGGTTGACATTTTTTTCAAGTCTGCAGATGGTCTTTCAGTCAGAGATGAGGATGAATGCACTCTCTGCAACCAGTGCATAGATGTATGTCCTGAGAACGCCATACAGATTGTTAGAAAATACCTTTAGTCGTGTGTAAGGAGCTCATACCCGTTTTCTGTAATTAATACAGTATCCTCTTTTTTTACTGCACCGTTGGGGAGCATAAGGGGAGTATGGACCATTGCAAGTGTCATGCCAGCCATTGGTTTCCATGTCCAGTGTCTTGTAACGATGGTTGTAATTGGAGGCTCCTCAATCAAAAGTCCCACTCCGTGAGTATATCCCTTGATGTAGAAATCAATCAGTCCTGAGTCTTCATAGATCTTTTTTATCTCAGGTTCAATTTGAGAAAATTTGACACCGGGCTTGGTCAGTTTTAGGGCAGTATCATATGCCCGGTTAACAGCATCAATAGCCTTTCGGGATGTACCATCTAATTCTCCAACGAAAAATGTTCGCGTCATATTTGCGTAATAGTTATCGTAATCCGTGCCAATGACAACGGTTACAAATTTTCCTCTCTCCACAAAGACATCTTTAAAGGGTTCTGCGTGGATTCTCGGTCCAACGGAGACATAAACGAGAGGAAGTTCACTTCCCTGTTCCATCAGGACAGTTTTTACCTCGTTGGCAATCTGAAGCTCACTTATACCCTCGTGGATAATTTCTCTCGCCCTTTTCATGCCAAGCATAGCAATCTCTCCAGCCTTCCTCATAGCCTCAATTTCGCAGGGTTCTTTAATCATCCTGAGCTGCATTATCAGGGGTAGTGTATCTTCAACCTCAACTCCCATGTTTAACCTTTTAAAAAGCTCGTGGAAAAGAGTGTAACTGTCTCTCTCCACTGAAATTTCAAGGCCGGCAGACATAAAACCACTCTTTCGAATCCAGGAGGATATCTCAACCATCAACTCCTCAACCTTCTGGTACTCACGAACATCTTTTATCCAGCTTTTTTGCATGAAGAAGTCTTTTTCGTTTTTAAAAACCATAACCCAGGGCTCACCCTCCTGTGGGATCATCAATGCAGGTCTGAGCCACTTAACTCCTGTAAAGTAGATAAATGACGAAACTGTTCTGATTACCGCCGCTTCGATATCGTTCTCTCGAAGTAGCTCCTGAAATTTTAAAACTCTTCTTCTGTAAATCTCTTCGTTACACATAAAAAACCTCCAGATTGTAGTAACTAAATGATGGAATACCTGACTAATTTTGTCAAGTATTCTTTGTGGGGGGAATCGAGAAAATCCTTTGGGAGTAATAGAGATGTGATTTTTTTAACTTTTCCCCGGTGCGTCTGGTACTGTGGGTGAGGACACTCACCGTCCTCCCAGGATACAACGGCATTGTGTTGGAGACTCATCAATCTTTTTCTCTACAAGAAGGATGTCTTGTGGGGGAGGATCAAGGAGGGGGCAGAAAGGGCAGATCTGACAGAAAAAAGCAAATAGGGCT
>CAZNDM010000002.1:0-3814 GCA_964571845.1 uncultured bacterium
AATCAGAGGTGTAAGTTCAGGGTGTTTGAGTTCTACAAAGATGTCTTAATTTTTCAGCCCCACGCCGCTTCGCGGCGTGGGGCTGGATTGAGGAGGGGAAAGAGTAGATCAGACAGAGGAGAGCTGGATGGGCCTTTGATGCCCTCCCCTCAATCCCCTCCCGCAGAGCGGGAGGGGAGAATGTGAACGAGCCTTCTCGCTTCGTGGGAGGGGGGGTATGAGTGATTTCTCTCACTTTGTGGGAGGAGAGATCGGAAATGATCCTTCCCATTACGTGTGGGTGATCTTTTCCATTTTTTGGGAGGTGTGTGGGTGAATTTTTCAAATTTGTATGAGGGAAAAACAACCCCTCCCCCACGCCGCGAAGCGGCGTGGGGCTGAAAAATTAAGACATCTTTGTAGAACTAAAACACCCTGAACTTACACCTCTGATTTCCTCCCGATCATTTTTAAATCTCCATAACTCTAAAGCTTGACTGGATATGCATTAAACTTTAATTTTAACAGTCAACCCCAGCAACTTTATAGGAGGAACGCAAAATGGAGATATTGGTGAATGAAAATAATTTTATTGACCAGGAAAAGCTCCCCGTAGAAATCGTTGAAAGAAAAGGCATCGGACACCCGGACACTATTTCCGATGCCATCGCCGAGGAATATTCCATAGCAATTTCCAAATATTACATTGAGCATTTCAACAGAATACTCCATCACAATGTTGATAAAGCCATGCTTGTGGCAGGGAGAGCCCAACCCGTTTTTGGAGGTGGCTCTGTCGTTGAACCTATTAACTTTTATCTGGTTGGAAGGGTAATTACTGAAGCCGGTGATCAGAAAATACCTGTTAGAGAAATATACCTTGAATCAGCCCGGAGATGGCTCAAAGAAAATATAAAAAACCTCGATGTAAACAAAGATATTGAACTGCAACTCCTTGTGAGACCGGGGAGTAAAGACCTCGTCGGACTTTTTGATGCCTCAAAGGAAGTACCAAAAGCAAACGATACATCTTTTGGAGTAGGGTTCTATCCACTTTCAAAAACAGAAGAAACGGTCTTGAAACTTGAAAGATACCTGAATTCTAAAGAATTCAAAAAGGAACACCCTGAGCTTGGAGAAGACATCAAGGTCATGGGAGTCAGGTTCAGGGAAAGAGTCAAAATAACAATCGCAGCGGCATTCGTTTCAAAATTCGTATCCTCACTTGACGATTATCTTCAGAAAAAAGAAATAATACGCCAGAAAGCTGAGGAGTTTGTAAAAGAAATCCTCCCTTACGAATTCACACTTGAGTTAAATTCAGCTGATCTCATTGATCAGGGGATTGTTTACATAACTGTTACAGGTATATCCGGAGAGAGCGGTGACGATGGACAGGTTGGAAGAGGGAACAGAGCCAATGGCCTTATCACACCCTATAGACCCATGAGTCTCGAAGCAGTAGCAGGGAAGAATCCCGTAAGTCATGTTGGAAAAATATACAATGTTTTTGCAAACGAAATTGCAAAAAGGGTTTACAACAAGTTTGACGAAATCGAGGATGTTCTCATCTACATGGTAAGTCAGATCGGAAAGCCCATTACAGAGCCCCAGCTGTTTGAAGCAAAGATACGGACAAAATCAGGCAACCCTTCCCGGGCACTCAAGGAAGAGGTTAAAAGCACTTTAAATCAATCACTTTCTGAGCTTCCGGAAATCTGGAAAAGGTTTCTTAACAAAGAACTGGGAATTTATTGAATTGATCGTTCTCGGTGTTGAAACATCAACCGACGCCACCGCTCTCGGTTTAATAAAGGACGGACAACCCTCCATTGAAATCCGCTCACTCACTCCTTTTACACACTCCGAAAGGATAAATCTTATCCTGAAAGATATCTTTGAAATTTCAGGGATTGATTTTAAGGATCTGGATCTCCTGAGTATTTCCATTGGACCTGGCTACTTCACAGCCCTCAGGGTAGGACTCTCATTTGTTAAAGCCATTGAATTTGTTCACAAGATCCCCGTTGTAGGTATAAATACGCTCGATGCCCTTGCGCATGAATCCCCAATGTGCTACAACGGCTTAAAAATCGTGCCTGTAATTGAGGCTCAAAAGGGGCAGGTCTATACAGCCAGGTTCTTCTGCAAAAACAACAAAATCTCAAGAGTTTCGGACTACTCCATCCTTGAACCCTCACAAATAGAGATCGACAATGACACTGTCGTAATTGGCAGTATTAAAGACATGGAACGAATTAAAACTCAAAATGTTCTGAAAATCAAATTCCCATCAGCTTTAACGATTGCACGCCTCGGTGTTGAGAAGTTTGAAAAACATGGCAAGGACAACATTGATCTTCTCGAACCTTTCTATATGAGAATAACGGATGCAGAGGCAAGATTTGGAAAAACGGATAAAACTTATCCCATTAGAGATTAGTCACATTGATAAAGTCTATGAAATCGAGAAATTGAGCTATTCCAACCCATGGACTAAATTTGGCTTTTTAGCTGAAACAAGAAATCCATTCTCCATGCCCTATGTCCTTATCCGGGAAGACGAGATTGTGGGTTACATTGTACTCTGGGACTACGGCGAGTCACTACATATTGCCAATATAACCGTCCACCCGAATTACAGAAGAAGAGGATACGGGAGGTTTATGCTGAAATTTGCCATTAGTAAAGCGCGTGAAATGGGTAAAAGGATGCTAACCCTTGAAGTCCGTGAATCCAACGAACCTGCAAGGAAACTTTACGAAAGCGAGGGCTTTGAAGCTATCGGTAAAATCAATGGGTACTATCCGGATGACTATGAAAATGCCATAATTTACAGGCTGAAGCTGGAGGATTGAATTGTACAGAGATGTCCAGAGGATGAAAGACACCTGGATTTATAAACTCGTGCTCTTTATCGCCCTTGCTATAACAACTTTATTTCTATACGGCATGTACATTCAAATAATTAAGGGACACCCCTGGGGGACATCGCCGATGAGTAACAGGGGCCTAATTATAACGGTTCTTCTGATAGTTTTAATTGACATTCTCTCACTCGCTTTTTTGAGGGCAACTGAGCTCGTTGTGGAGGTGAGAGAGGACGGAATCTATTACCAGCTCAAACCATTCCACAAATCTCTGAGAAGGATCGGGTTCTCTGAAATTAAAAAGATAGAATTCATTAGTGGAGGACTCCGTTATGGAATAGGCATACACTTCGGTGTCAGGTGGAAGGCATACACAGTTTCAGGGAAACAGGTGAAGATTGACCTGATTAACGGAAGCTCTGTTATCCTATCAGTTTCAAGCATAGAAAAGTTCAAAGATGCTTTGAGCCAGGCAGGATTCTGGACATAAATTATCTTGCATATTTCGTGAGTATCCTGAGAGGGGAGAGTTGAGTTTAAAATCCGCAAATACTTCTGCAATTTCTGGTGGTGTTGTGAGAAGAATCCACCTTAACATATCGCCTGGAGTTATGATAAAGGACACTCGATACCCCTATCCGTAAATACTTTATCGTTGCATGCAAGGATTACCGTTTAAATCCTCAACCGCTTTAAGGCGAGATCTTCTTCCACTCTGCATGGGAGAATATTTTTCAAAATCCCCTTGCAGTACTTTATCACCGTGGGAAATCGTCCTATAAAATCCTCCCCGATTTGAAGGGGGACATTCTCAAACACCTCTCCACAAAGCGGGAGGGGGGGTTGGTGGGTGACCCCTACCGCAAGTGAGAGGGGAAGGTGATGGGTAACCCCTTGCTAGCTCCGCGGGCACACGCTATCAAACCCCTCCCCGCGTTGCGGGGAGACCCTCCCAACCCGACCCC
>CAZNDM010000003.1:0-27688 GCA_964571845.1 uncultured bacterium
CACATCTCCAATGTTTTTGCCCGTGAGAGCTACAGGCAGAGACTTTTAACAGCTGAGGCTGCAGATGGGGTCATAGCTGGCTTTGGCTTTGAATCGTATCTTTTTGCACTTTTTTACCTTCTTGGCACCATTGAAGGCAGGTAGGTGATTCCAGTAACTGGTCAAAAATTGCTGTGGGGGAGGATTGAGGAGGGGGCAAAAAGGGCTAATTTGGCAGGGGAGGGCGGGTAATGGTTTTGATGCCTTCTCCAATGTGGGAAGAGGGAACTGGTGGTGTTCCACTTTGTGAGAGGAGAGATGGTGAACTCCCGCTTTGTGGAGGTGGAAACTGTTTGATGTCTTTGAGGATGATGGCGTGGACTTCCGTGGAGAAACCCACACATACAGTATTCCAGCAATTGACAGGCATCTTTTTAAAATATTTTCAGCACCATTAGCTGATTCTATTGACAGATTCGGTCATTTGAGTTTATCATGACCACAATGTTACATTTTCAGCATCATACCTGCCTTGCATGGTTCTGGCATGGGGGTTAAGAAAACCCCCATGCGACGCATTTCCCTCAAATAACATACTCCCATTGATATAAAAAATCCTACAAAGGAGGTGCTGTATGGCAAAATTTCCTCGTAAGGTGTATGTAGATGAGGTCCCAAAAAAATGGTACAACATAAAGGCTGATATGGAGAGGCTCCCCGATCCACCCTTAAATCCAGCAACGGGGAAGCCCATATCACCCCAAGATCTGAGCGCAATCTTCCCCATGTCTCTGATCGAGCAGGAAGTGTCCACAGAACGGGAAATTGAGATACCGGAGCCAGTTTACAGGGTTTATGAAATGTGGAGGCCCACGCCGCTCTTTTACGCAGCGAATCTCAGAGAAAGGCTTGGACTCAAGGCGCATATCTTCTATAAGTATGAGGGAACATCGCCTCCAGGGAGTCATAAACCCAACACAGCTGTTGCTCAGGCATACTACAATAAACTTGAGGGAATAAAGAGATTGACCACCGAAACTGGTGCAGGACAGTGGGGATCTGCACTCGCTTTCGCAGGCTCACTCTTCGACATTGATGTCAAGGTTTACATGGTAAAAATTAGCTACGAGCAGAAGCCGGGTCGAAGAATACTGATTCAAAGTTATGGAGCTCAGATTATTCCGAGTCCGAGTAATGAGACTGAACCGGGTAGAAAAATCCTTGAACAGGACCCGGACAGTCCGGGAAGTCTTGGAATTGCTATAAGTGAGGCTGTTTTTGAGGCTGCAAATTCGCAGGATACGAACTATTCCCTTGGCTCTGTGCTCGATCATGTGCTCCTTCATCAGACAGTGATCGGGCTGGAAGCAAAACAGCAGTTTGAAAAGCTCGGAATTTATCCTGATATTCTTGTTGGTTGTGTGGGAGGTGGGTCCAATTTCGGCGGCTTCACATTCCCTTTTGTTGGAGATAAGTTGAGGGGTGAAAAAAAGAATCTGAAGGTCGTTGCTGTTGAGCCAAAGGCGTGTCCAACTTTGACTGAGGGAAAATACGATTATGACTACGGAGATACAGCAAAATTGACTCCACTTTTGAAGATGTTCACTCTCGGGTATGATTTTGTGCCGCCACCTATACATGCTGGAGGTTTGAGGTATCATGGAATGGCGCCGCTTGTGAGTCTCCTGCACAGGGACGGAGTGATAGAGGCGAGAGCTTATCAACAGACAGAGGTATTTCAGGCAGCAATTGAGTTTGCAAGGGCAGAAGGGATACTGCCAGCACCGGAATCGGCGCACGCAGTGAAAGCGGCAATTGATATTGCCCGTGAGGTTGATGACGAGGTTGTGATTGCTTTTAATCTTTCAGGACACGGATACTTCGATCTTTCAGCGTATGATGCATTTTTGAAGGGGGAGTTGAAGGATGTATAGGAATATGGGGGGCATTCCACGCCGCAAAGCGGCGTGGAATGCCCCCCATATCTTCATTTCCCACACCAACTGGGCTCGCTTAAAAATCCTGATGCTGATTAACTATCGGGAGCAGCTTAACACATAAATGTTCCGTAGATTCAAAGTCGTGAGTCTTATTTTGCCCACCCCTCAATCCCTTTCCACTTCGTGGGAGGGGTGTTTGTAGGAGATTATTCCCACTTCATGGGAAGGGTGTATATAGGAGATTTTCACACGGAGGGAGGGGGGAGGTTACCTCTACATACTCTAATTGACCGTCCTCTCTCGATGTAATACAGACCCCTCCCCCACAGCACTAAAGTGCTGTGGGAGAGGATTAAGGAGGGGGCGAAAAGAGCGGATCTGACAGGGAAAAGCAAATAGAGCTTTTATTGCCCTCCCCTTAATCCCCTCCCACTTCGTGGGAGGGGGGTGTGGTTGATTCCTCCCACTATGTGGGAGGGGAGGTTGTGGTTGGTTCCTCCCACTTTGTGGGAGGGGAAGTTGTGAGTATGCTTTTACATGTAGCGAAAGGGAAGGTTTTGGTTGATCTTTTCCGCTTCACGGGAAGGGAAGTGGGTGATTCCCCCCGCTTCGTGGAAGGGTAGGTTGTGGATCTGTACGATAGAACCTTCCCCGTGGAGGAGATCAGCTAATGTTCTTCGTGGGAGGCCGGCAGGTTTTTCCCATAAGCGGGACAGGATATTTTCTCATGCCTGAGGGGAAGTTGTAGATGGAGATTCCACTGGAAAACATCATAGATTTTTACGCAAAGTGAAAAGCGGAGCTGACTACCGTTAAAAAATTTTCGAATATCCTCGGGGATATGATTGACACATTGAAAATGAAAAAGATATAATTAGAGCCATGTTGACCTTTCAGGACATTATTTTGAAATTACAGGACTACTGGTCGAGGCAGAACTGTGTGATACTGCAGCCTTACAATTCAGAAGTGGGTGCAGGTACATTTAATCCAGCCACTTTCTTGCGTGCACTCGGTCCGGAGCCATGGAGGACCGCCTATGTGGAGCCGTCAAGGAGGCCAAAAGACGGGAGATACGCTGAAAATCCCAACAGGGTTCAGCAATACCACCAGTTTCAGGTAATCCTCAAGCCACCACCGCAGGATGTTCAGGATCTTTATCTCAATTCTTTGAGAGCTCTGGGAATTGAGATTGAGAAGCACGATATCAGATTTGTTGAAGACGACTGGGAGTCTCCCACACTTGGAGCGTGGGGCCTGGGATGGGAAGTCTGGCTTGATGGGCTTGAGATCACGCAGTTTACCTATTTCCAGCAGGTTGGAAGTATCGATCTTGAGGTGGTTTCAGCTGAAATTACCTATGGTCTTGAAAGAATCGCCATGTATGTTCAGGGTGTGGAGTCAATTTTTGACATTGTCTGGACGCCCGGTATTACCTGGGGTGAGGTTTACAGGGACTTTGAATACCAGTTCTCTGTTTACAACTACGAAGAAGCTGATGTGGAGTTCCATAGGCAGCTTTTCAATAAATACGAGGAAGAGGCAAACAGGTTGCTTGATAAGAGACTCCTTTATCCGGGATACGATTTTGTTCTAAAGATGTCACATACATTTAACATCCTTGATGCCCGTGGTGCACTTTCAGTGTCAGAGAGGGCAACATACATTCAGAGGGTCAGAAGGATGGCGAAAAAAGCTGCCTCCCTTTATGTAGAACTCAGAAAGGAAAAGGGATTTCCACTTTTGGGAGAGGGAAGATGAGACCATTACTCTTTGAGCTCGGAGTGGAGGAGTTGCCTCCCTCCTATGTGAAGCCTGCGTTTAAAGAATTAAAGCAGAAGTTTGAGGACTTTTTTAAGAAGAATCGGATACAGTACAGTGGGATCAGGGCTTTTGGAACGCCGAGGAGAATAGCGATTCTCGTTGAAAGCGTTGCAGAGAAGCAGGAGGAGTGGGAAAAGGAGATGATTGGGCCCCCTGTGAGGGTGGCTTACGACGCGGCTGGCAATCCTACCAAGGCAGCCATCTCCTTTGCTCAATCCGCTGGTGTGGATGTCAATGATTTGAAAATTATAACAAATAAAAAAGGAGAGTATGTGGCTGCGGTTGTAAAGGAGGGTGGAGCCGACACTGTCTCCCTCTTGAAGCAGGAAGTACCGGAAATGGTCAGGGGTCTCAGGTTTAAAAAGACAATGAGGTGGGCTGACTCATTCCGGTTTCCCCGTCCCATTCGCTGGATCGTCTTCCTGTTTGGTAATGAGATCGTTGAAATAGAACTTGCTGGCGTTAAATCCGGTAACCTAACCCGTGGTCACAGACTCATCTCTCCAGCCGAAATAGAGATTCAGGATCCCCTTCAGTATGAAGATCTCATGGAAAAGAATTTTGTCATTGCAGACTTCAAGAAGAGAAGGGAGATGGTTGTTGATAAGATAAAAGCAGCAGCCTCAAAAGTTGGAGGAAAGCCTATACTTGACGATGAACTCATCGATGAGGTTACAAACCTCGTTGAGTTCCCTGAGGCTGTCCTCGGTAGCTTTGAAGAAAAGTATCTCTCTCTGCCTGACGATGTCGTGATCACTGCAATGAAACAGCATCAGAGGTATTTCTCCGTTGTTGACAATTCTGGAAAACTCATGCCCAATTTCGTTGCAGTGATCAATAATCTCAAAGACTACGAAGAATATATAAAGCCAGGACTCGAAAGAGTCTTGCGTGCAAGACTTGAAGATGCAAAATTTTATTATGAAGAAGACCTCAAGGAATCCCTTGACTCTCGAGTTGAAAAGCTCAAAGGTGTGGTCTGGAGAGAGATTGACGGGAAAGTAATCACAGTTTACGAGAAGGTTATGCGCGTCAGGGAGCTTGCTCTGAAACTTGCTGAGGGCGATCCTGATGTTGATCTCAAGGTCATAGATAGAGGAGCACTTCTCTCAAAAACCGATTTGACCACCGAGATGATCCGTGACGGTAAGGAGTTTACCAAGCTCGAGGGTAAAATTGGGATGGAATACGCCCTTGCACTGGGTGAGGACGAAAGGGTCGCAAAAGTTATTTTTGAGCACCACCTCCCCAGATTCTCCGGTGATACCCTGCCCACTCAAAAAGAGTCAGCTTATGTGGGTATAGCCGATAGAATTGATACAATTGTGGGAATTTTCTCTACAGGCTATGAAGTTAAGGGCTCTCAGGATCCCCTGGGGATGAGAAAACTCTCCTACGGTTTGATAGAGCTTATCCTCGGGTTGAACATAAAGCTGAATCTTGAAGATGCCATCAGGCTATCCATGAAAATCTACGGTGTTGAAGACGAGGCACTTTTGAAAAAAATCCTGGACTTCATTTTCACGAGGTTTGAAAACTATTTGGAGGAGCGACTTGGAATAAGATATGACATAGTTGATGCAGTAATTGCCTCAGGAATCAGGGACCTTGTCAATCTTAAGAACCGTGCCGTGGTACTCGACGACCTTTTGAAAAAGGAACCTGATGTATTTGAGAAAGTGGTTATTGGCCAGAAAAGGGTCGCAAACATTCTGAAAAATGCGGGTGAATTGCCGGGAATAAATCCCGAGCTTTTTGAGAAGGAGGAGGAGAGGATTCTTTTTGAGACTGCCAGGAAAGTTGAACCCAAGGTTGTTGAAGCACTAAAAAGAGAGGAATTCAGAGAGGCGCTCAATCAGCTTTTGATTTTGAAAGATCCAATTGACAGGTTTTTCGATAATGTGTTTGTGATGACAGAGAACGAGAGTGTGAGAAACAATCGTCTCGCCCTTCTGAAATTTGTCCGTGAAATATTAAGCCACTACGGGGATTTCTCGAGGATAGTCGTCGAAGGACAATGAAAAAACTTCTATTGATTGATGGCACCTCACTTGCTTACAGGGCATTTTTTGCCTTTTCCAGAAACCCGCTGCGGAATTCCAGAGGTGAAAATACGAGTGCCGCTTTCGCTTTTACAAACTCTCTTTTAAAGCTTTTAAGAACCCTGAAACCAGATTATGTGGCACTCGTTTTTGACGCCAAAGGCCCAACTTTCAGACACGAGAGATTCAAGGAGTACAAAGCCCAGAGACCTCCCATGCCGTCTGAACTTTCCATGAACCTTAACTGGATTAAAGAGATAGGCGAAGGTTTTGGACTCACCATTTACGAAATCCCGGGATATGAGGCTGATGACATTCTCGTAACTCTCGCTAAAAAAGCGGAGGAAAAGGGACTTGAAGTAATTATCGTTACAAGCGATAAAGACATCCTTCAGATCGTTGATGACAGGATTAAGGTACTGGACACGAGACCCAGAGAAGATATCCTCTACACACCCGAAAAAGTTAAAGAAAAATACGGCATACCACCTGAAAGAATACCCGACCTTCTTGCCCTTATGGGGGATCAGATAGACAACATACCGGGTGTGCCTGGTATTGGAGAAAAAACTGCTATCAATCTGATAAACGAGTTCGGCTCACTGGAAAACCTTTATGCCAACATTGAAAAGGTCAAAAGAAAGAATATTCGCGATAACCTGATCGCTTACAGAGATCAGGTTTTCATGGCAAGAGAACTTGCGAAGCTCGACCTGGACTCGCCAGTTGAACTTGATCTTGAAAAACTCAAATTGAGGGAGCCGGACAGAAAAAAACTATTTTCAATTTTCAGGAGACTGGAATTTACAAACCTGATGAAGGAAATGGCTCAGAGACCGGAGGGGATCGAAATCCACGAAGAACATCCGGACTTTGACGACGGTTTTGCCTTGAGTATTCGAGGTGATAAGGTCTTTGCTGGCAATACCCCACATAAGATTTACAAAATCAAAATTCAGGATTCTGAAAGTTTGCTAAAAAAGCGCCCCAGATGGGCATTTGATACGAAAAACATCTACAAATCGCTCCTCAAACAGGGATGGAAACCAGAGATCTTTGACTTCGACATGATGCTTGGAGACTACCTGATAGAGCCAGAAAGACCCCGATACGATTCATCATATCTCGCCATGCACTACCTCGGAATGGCTTTTGAACAGGACGAACCGGAAGCCCCTGCCTATGAAGTGTCCCTTGTACTTCAAACCCGTGGGCAGATTGAGTCCGAACTTGAAGAACTTTCGCTCACCAGATTGTACCGTGAGATTGAACTGCCACTTGCCTATGTTCTCGCAAAAATGGAAAACAGGGGAATACTGCTCGATCGGGAAAAATTGAAAAAACTGGACATTGAGATCCAGAAACAGCTCATTAAACTCGAGCAGAAGATCTACGAGCTCGCAGGAACCAAGTTTAACATCAATTCTCCCAAACAGCTTTCTCATATTCTTTTCGAAAAGCTTAAACTTCCCCCGATTAAAAAGACAAAATCCGGATACTCCACCGACGCAGAAGTCCTGACAAAACTTGCCGCGATCCACGAGCTTCCAAAGACCATTCTCGAATTCAGAGAGCTTTACAAGGTGAGGTCAACCTATGTCCTCTCTCTGCTTGAACTTCAGGATCCCGAAACGGGCAGAATTTATCCGACCTATAATCAGACTGGGACTGCTACAGGTCGAATCTCCTGTACAAATCCCAATATCCAGAACATCCCCATCAGAGGTGAACTGGGAAAACTCGTAAGAGACGCCTTTGTTGCCCCTGAAGGCTATCTCCTCCTCTCTGCTGACTACTCACAGATCGAACTAAGGATCCTGGCTCACATTACCGGTGACGAAAACCTGAAAAAAGCGTTTCTCAACGGTGAGGACATTCACAGGCAGACAGCGGCTCTCATAACAGGCAAGCCGATTGAAGACATCGACGAAAACGACCGCAGAAGAGCGAAGGTTGTAAACTTTGGAATCGCCTATGGCATGAGCCCATTTGGACTTGCCAAAGAACTCGGAATTTCCAATGAAGAGGCAGCCGGCATTATTCTCAACTACTTCCTTTCCTATCCCGGCGTCAAAGAATGGATAGACAAAACTCTAAAAGAAGCACGCGAAAAGGGCTATGTTACTACCATCATGGGCAGGAGGAGGTATGTTTACAACATCAACAATCCCAACCGTCAGGTTCGCGAATTTTACGAGCGTATAGCCATCAATGCCCCCATTCAGGGGTCCGCCGCCGATCTCATTAAGAAGGCAATGATTGATGTAAACAGCGCTTTCGAAGAAGAAAATCTGGACGCTCATCTCATCATCCAGGTCCACGATGAGCTCCTTATCGAGGTGAGTGAAAAAGACTTTGAAAGGGCAAAAGAGATCGTCAAAGAAAAGATGGAAGGCGCTATCAAGCTGGATGTACCCATAGTGGTTGATCTGGGCTGGGGGAAGTCCTGGCTCGAGGCTCACGGCTGATTGAACATCCCATCCCTTGAAGCAATGTAGAGATATTCCTGAGCAAAGCCCGCAAGATCTCCAAAGTATCCCCTCCAGAAATTTCCAAAAAATTCGTACTCCGAAGTGCCACGCGGTTTTTTACCAAGCCGGTTGCCGTAAAGCCTGATGGTTATTCTCTTTATGTGAACATCAAAAGGTACTGCCTCAAGCCTGTCCAGCGAGAAGAGAGCGACGCAGTCTGCTATCTTTCTCCCAACACCCCTGAGTTTTACAAGTTCCCCTACAACTTCAGTGTATTCCAATCCATAAAGTCCACTGAATCCACCATTTTTTGACCATTCAACAGCCCTTAAAATGTTTTTCTTCTGTTCAAGCCCAAATCTGAGCTTCAGGCGTTTTGAGAAAAACTCCTCTTTCTTTTTCAGAAAATCAGAAGGTGACGGAAATGAGTAAAAAGTTTTGTTCCTGAAAACGATCTTCCTGCCGATCAACTTTGCTATCTCGCTCAACTTGGCTGCAATCTTCTCCACGGTGTTCATCGGGGAAATCATATAGCTTATAAGTGTCTCAAATGGTTCCTGCCTCAGGATCGTAAGTCCCCTGTATCTTTCAATCGCTTCTTTCACAAACCTGTCTTTTGAAATCTGACGGTAAACCTTTGACAGATCCAGATCAGTTCGCAGGTAGAAATTCAAAAAATCCTCAATACTGAGGGGTTTACCGATCTGAGGAACAAAGACCTCCTTTGCCGGTGAGTCAAAATAAATGTAGCTTTTGTCCTGAATTAACCTTACAGGGACTCCGTAAACAACTCCTTCCCAGAATCCGTTTTCATCTGGAGTGCCATAAACAAAGTTGCCATCGTCTGTATAATGCCCCCACCTGAAACACTGACCTGAGACAAAGGTATTTTTTAAATCAACCCCGTTTGCGGGAATTTTCATCCTGTAATTTCTTCAACCCATCTGAGATAGTCGGTATTTCCAGCCTTTATCTCATGAGCTATAATCTCGGGCACTTCGTATGGATGGATTTCCTTGAGTTTTTTGATAAGTGCCTCGAGCTTGTTTTCTGAAGTTTTAATTAAAATAAGCCATTCACTGGCAGATTCAACTCTGCCCTCCCACCAGTAAAAGCTTTCCCCGGATCCATAGATCTGGACACAGGCTGCAAATTTTTCGTTTACCAGAACTTTTGCAATTTCAACTGCCTTCTCTTTTGAATCAACAGTCGAGAACACCTGATAAAACTTCATTTTTCGATACCTTCCCGAGCGATGACTCCCTTGGTGTAATAATGTTTGATCTCTTTCATCTCTGTAACGAGGTCAGCTCTGTCAATCAGTTCCTGGGGTGCATACCTGCCTGTGAGTATAAGCTCCACGGATTCTGGCTTTTTATCGATGAAATTGAGGACCTCTTCAAGCTCAAGGGTTTTAAGGTAGATGGAAACATTAACTTCGTCGAGGATAACGATGTCGTAGTCACCTGATAGCATTGCATTTTCGGCTTTTTTGAGTCCTTCCCTGGCCATCTTCACATCTTCTTCAGACGGTTTGCCGACAACGAATTTCGGCGTTCCGTACTGCTCAAGAGTGATCCAGTCAGAGAGATAGTTATTGATGGCGTCGAGTTCGCCGTATTCCTGGCCTTTCATAAACTGACCGATGTAAACTTTCATACCCCGACCGGCGGCTCTCAGAGCAAGTCCAAGGGCTGCTGTTGTTTTGCCCTTGCCGTTGCCGGTATAGACCTGGATATAGCCTTTTTTCAGTTTGCTCATGGGAATAAGTTTTTGGGGGCGCCCCGGCCGACGGCCGGGGCGCCCCCCTTTAATATTTTTCTATTCCTCCCAGGTATCTATCTGTGCCTTCTGCAGCTTGCCACTGAAGTCCACATAAACTGTCTTCCATTCGGTGAATATCTCGTAAGCTGTCCAGCCGCCCTCGCGATGTCCATTCCCTGTGTGTTTCACACCACCAAACGGTAGATGGGTCTCGGCTCCAATTGTGGGTGCATTGATGTATGTTATTCCTGCTTCGAGCTCCTCAATTGCTCTCATTGCCTCAACTATATCCCTTGTGTAAATTGATGAGGAAAGTCCGTATCTCGTGTTGTTAGCAACTGCAATTGCCTCCTCGAACGAGCTGACCTTGAAAACCGAAAGAACAGGTCCAAAGATCTCGTCCTGCGCAATTGTCATGTCCGGTGTTACGCCTGTGAAGACAGTTGGCTCAAAAAACCAGCCCTTGGCGTATTCTCCGTCAGTAAGCCTGTTTCCGCCAAGTTCAAGATGTGCTCCCTCTTTCTTTCCGATTTCAACATACTTCATTATCTTTTTGAGCTGACTTTCGTTGATTACAGGACCAACTTCGACAGACTCATCGAGTCCATATCCGATCTTGAGGTTCTTTGCCCTCTCGAGGAATTTCTCCATAAATTCATCGTATATTTTTTCGTGGAGGATGAGCCTTGAGGTTGCTGTGCATCTCTGGCCTGTAGTTCCATAAGCGCCCCAGAGTGCACCATCGACGGCGAGGTCTATGTCTGCGCTCCACATGACGATCTGAGGGTTCTTGCCCCCGAGCTCGAGTGAGATTTTCTTGAGCTGTTTGCCCGCAACTTCAGCAATCCTCATTCCAGTTTCGGAGGAGCCGGTGAACGAAATTCCAACAATGTCCGGGTGTGTCAGGAGTGCTTCACCCACGACGCTTCCGCTTCCGAAAACGAGGTTCAAAACACCGGGAGGCAGTCCTGCGTCAACGAGAGCTCTTACAAACTCATAGGCAACTGCAGGTGCATCTGATGGGGGTTTGAAAACGACTGTATTCCCTGCAAGAATTGCCGGGAAAATCTTCCAGGATGGTAGAGCTGATGGGAAGTTCCATGGGGTGATAACTGCCCACACACCCATGGGCTGTCTGAATGTGAGTGCAAATTTGTTTGGCAGCTCACTCGGTGTGTTCATTGAAAACAGTCTTCTTCCCTCACCAAAGGCGTAAAATCCGGTGTCAATAGCCTCCTGGACATCACCTCTCGCTTCCTTGATGACCTTACCCATTTCCCTTGTCATAAGCCTTGCAATCTCTTCTTTTCTCTCAAGAAGGATCTCAGCTGCTCTTCTCAGAATCTCTGCCCTCTTGGGTACAGGTACTTTCTTCCATTTCGGGTAAGTCTCTTTGGCTGCTCTGACTGCGTCTTCGACATCTTCTTTCGTCGAGAGCGGGAAGGTTCCTACCACATCGTCCCAGTTGGCAGGATTCCTGTCTTCAAATCTCCTGCCGTCTTTTGAATCCCGCCATTCTCCGTTGATGTAGTTTTTGTAGTCTTTGGTCTCTGACATGCTTCTCCTCCTTTTGCATTAAACTATAATTAAATCTTGCACAATATGTCAACGAGCGTAAGTTTAATCAAAATTTGCGAATTTTTATAAGTTTAATCCCGCTCACCTTTACTGTATCTGAAAACAAAAGCGAGCCTCCAACGGTGATTCTAATCGGATATGTGCCGGGATCCAGTTCCGTGTACGATGCAAGCACTGTAGCAGGAAGCGTTGACCACTGTCTTGTATCTGCCCGCTCTGTGTGGTAGTTTAAAATGTTTAAAAAGATCCCGGTTACCTCGCCCAGTGTGCCCCATTTTTTCTCAAGTTTTTCCTCAATTTTTTCCTCTACTGCTCCTTTGACAGCTGCTCTCAATGTAGCCTTTGCAATGATACGAAACATTCTGTCCTTCAGATTTTTATACGCAATCTTGTAAATCGGTTCAACCTCGTAAAATATTAGTGTTTTTTTACCGGCTCTTGCTCGAATTGCTGGAACCGTTATCTCAGTATCCGGAAGATAGGGAATGGCGATTTTCCTGTATTTTGTGATTCCCCTGTCGGTTGTGTAGGAAAATACGATTTCTCCTTCCCGCTTCTCAGGGATAAAGTCGTATTCGAGGACAATAATGAGGACGCTTTTATCAGGCGATATTCTGACAGTATCAATCTCCTCTCTGTAAATCTCAATCCCGGTTTTGAGCTGTGCCCTCTTTATGGCTTTGAGAATAAAAGGCGGGGGATTGATGCCGTACAGTCTTGCGTAGTCCTCCCTGTAGGTTTTGAATGATCTGTTAAATGAAATCAAAGCGTCGTTGAATTCACCTGACATTTCATGAAAAACACCGGAAAGAAACTCCATAAAAGCGTCATCCCGATAGGCATTTTTGTGGTCATAGTGATCGTTCAGGTATTGAAGTTTTTTGTCAACCTTCCGTGCCTCTACGACTGCCCCCTCTATATCACCGAGAAAATAGTAGTTAAAAGCCTTGTAGTAGTTGATAAAAACATCTTCATAGTCCTCACCTCTGTAAGGTTTGATGTTCTCGTTTGTCAGGAGTGCACCTGCCTCTTTTGATATGGACCTCGTGTAAAGTTCTTCCCTGAGATTCTCGGCTTTTTCGAGAAGAGCAATTGATTTTTTATAATTTTTCGCATAATGCTCGAGAGTTCCGAGCTCGAGGTAGTAAAGGAGTGAGCCTTTTCTGAGGCTTTCAATAGCTGCTTTTCTTGCAGAATCAAAGTCGCCCGTCTTCAGATTATAGATTATTCCCTGGACTCTGACGGAGTAACGAACTGCGCAGGAGCCTGCCAGCAGGAGAAGAACTAAAATTACTTTTGATCTCACCTTAGAGTTTTACAGCACCGCGGGTGATGTACTTTTTAATTTTCTTTGTGCCTATCCAGACTTTTTCGTTGGTTTCAATGTCAATCAATTCGAGATCAACCTGATAGAAGACGACTTTTTTCCTGCCTTCACGATCCTCGATAGATGAAATATCACCGAGCAGCATAAAGTCAGCACCGATCTCATTTTTGAGTTTTTTCCTGGTCTCAGGTGAAGCCCAGTTGATCTGATCCCGCCTTTCCTCTCTGAGTTGTAGCCTTTCCATCACATCAGCAACAACTCTGATTTTGCCCGAATTGACAAAAGCACGCTCGATGTCGTTTATAAAGGTTTCAACCGGTATATGCTCACTCGATAGATTTCTGATGCTACCTACTATTACGACGGGTTTTCTGCCGTGCTTTGCTACAAATTTTGTAAGCCAGGGATGGTTAAGACAATCTTTTATCATGGCATTAGCAACGAGTCTCGAGTCCGTGTCGTTCCACCTTCCTGAGAGGTCAACGGTCTCCTCGGGAGAAATTCTTTTAACACGGGTGCCGCAACCTGCGGAAATGAGCATAAAAAGAATTAAAGCTGGGAACACTTTTCTCATGGGTTTTCCTCCTTTTTGATCTTTTTAACGAAAAGTGTAAAGTTTTCTGTTCCATAAACGATAATTTCGTCACCTTTTTTGATGGTTTCGTCCGACTTTGCAGTCCAGAGTTCACCGTGAACGAGCACGGTACCGGGTCTGTCAGGTGAAATGTCAGTTTTTGCTACACCTTTGAGCCCGATCAGGCCTTCGACACCCGTTACCGGTTTTTTCCGTAGAGCTTGAATACCCTTGGCTATTACAAAGAGGAAGAAAAGGAGAGTGAGGCCTACGACAAATCCGATGGTTGAGTAATTAACCCTGAGGAACGATGCACTGGTATTGAAAAGCATGAGGGAGCCGAGCACCAGCGAAATCACTCCACCGACGGCAAGAAGTCCGTGACTTTGAACCTTTACCTCAGCGAGGAAAAATATCATGGCGAGCAGAATGAGAAACACACCTGCATAGTTAACTGGTAGAGCCTGAAAAGAGTAAAAGGCAAGGATAAGGCTTATTGCACCTATTACACCGGGGAGAATCGAACCGGGGTGGGAAAGCTCAAAGAATAGACCATAAAATCCGAGGATCATGAGAATATAACTGACATTCGGATTTGAAAGTATAGCCAGGAGTTTCTCACGAAATCCCATGTGCACATAAAAAAGTTCAGCATTGGCAGTTTCAATGACGAGTTTTCTACCGTTTACCTCCACCTCTCTGCCGTCTATTTTTTTAAGTAGATCGTCGATGCTGGTAGCAACGATGTCTATTACGCCCTTTTTCAGTGCCTCTTCTGCTGTTATAGAGACAGATTTTCTCACGGCTTCCTCAGCCCAGCTGGCGTTTCTTCCCCTTCTCTTTGCAATAGATTTTATGTAAGCAACAGCGTCATTGGTAACCTTTTCAACCATTGTGGAGTCCATTTTGCCCTGTATGGACACGGGATGGGCTGCTCCAATGTTTGTTCCAGGTGCCATTGCAGCAATGTGCGCTGCAAGGGTTATAAAAACACCCGCTGATGCTGCCCGTGCTCCCGGGGGATAAACGAAAACGCAGATGGGTACTGATGAATTGAGTATCTTTTTCACTATGATTCTCATTGACTGATCAAGGCCACCCGGTGTATCGAGTGTGAAAATGACGAGCTGGTCGCCACGGGTTTCTGCCTCTTTTATCACGCGCGTCATGTACTCAGCGGCTACAGGACTTATGATACCCTGATAATCAGCTACCGTTATCTGTGCCGAAAATAGTAGAAAAATTACAAAATTCATCATAGATGGATTATAACTTTCCCTCAATTTTTCGTCAAGCTGACGGAATTTTCGTGTTTCTCTTTGTTTGCAAGCGAGAAAGGGATGGTGATGAATATTTCCAGAACATATTTTAGACATCCTTGAGTTTTAGAATGGGGTTTGGAGGTATATTCTCAAAAAATCTAACATGTGGTAGTCCACATATCACCTCCCCTCGAATCTGTGGAAGAGATCACTTACAACTTCCCTCTCCCGGAGTGGAAGGGATCGATCCATATCTTTTCCCCCGTTTGGAAGATATCACACGCGCCTCCCCTTCCCCTGTGCAGAAGTTCACATACCCCCTCCCGACGTGCGAGTGGAGTCTCCTACAAACCCCCCCTTCCACGGAGTGGGAGGAATCCACCTACAGCTCCCCTCCCGCAATGCGGGAGGGCTCATCCACAACCCCCCTCCCACGGAGTGGGAGGGGATTAAGGGGAGGGCAATAAAAGCCCCACCTGCTTTTCTCTGTCAGATCAGCTCTTTTTGCCCCCTCCTTAATCCTCCCCCACAGCACTTTTGTGCTGTGGGGGAGGGGTTTGTGTTACATTGCGAGAGAGGACGGTCAATAAAGGTATGTAGAGGTAATCCCCCCTCTCCCTCCGTATGAGAGACTCCTACAAACACCCCTCCCACGGAGTGGGAGGAGATTGACAGGTGGTTCGCACGATAAAAAATATCGTGTGTTTACATCCGTTTTGTGGGGGAGGAGATTGACAGTGTCCCCTACACACTGCTGGTGTATCCTGAGGGAGGAAGACGGCGAGTGTTCTGCCTCACAGTACTGAACGCTCCGAGATGGAAGATAAAAAATTGTATGCCCATTTTCCCCAGAGGAATTTTTTTCGAACCCCCTTGCTATCGGACTTGACAATATTTGTCGTGATAGACATTGTAAAAATATGAACAAGAACAAGATCATTGCTGAGATGTTCGACAAAATTGCAGATGGCCTTGAATTTCTTGGTGAAAATCCCTTCCGGGTGGGAGCTTATAGAAAAGCCGCAAGAGTACTGGAAGATTACCCGGAGGATGTTGAAGAAATTTACAAAACTCAGGGTGTCCGGGGACTTGAGGCAATACCGGGAATTGGAAAGGGGATGGTGGAAAAAATCGTCGAGTTCCTTGAGACCGGTAAGATGTCCCGCTACGAGGAGGTAATGTCAAAAGTTCCACAGGACCTTCTTAAGCTGATGGCAGTTCAGGGCATAGGACCGAGGACTCTCAAGCTTGCTTATGACAGACTTGGTGTCAGGACAATTGAAGACTTTAAAAGGGTTCTTGAAGATGGGAGTCTTGCAAAGCTCCCTGGCATGGGCCCAAAGAAGATTGAAAATATCAAAAAAGGGTTGGAACTTTATGCAAGGATGTCAGAGAGGATACCCCTTGGCCTTGCCATCCCCCTGGTTGAAGAGATCGTTGAACAGATGAGAGAATTAAAAGAAGTCAGAAAAATCTCACCTGCCGGATCCTTCAGGAGGATGAAGGAAACGGTCGGCGATCTCGACATCCTCACAACAGGTGATAACGGCAGAAAAATCATTGATTATTTTACCAAATTACCGGGAGTAACAAGGGTACTTGCACATGGAGACACGAAAGGGTCCTGTATTTTCAATGACAGATATCAGGTTGATTTGCGTGTTGTGCCGGAAGAGTCCTATGGCGCCGCACTCCAGTATTTCACAGGCTCAAAGGAACATAACATACATTTAAGGAGTATAGCAAAAAGTTTAAACATGAAAATCTCCGAATACGGGGTATTCCGTGGCAATGAGAAAATTGCTGGGGAGACCGAAGAAGAGGTTTACGAAGCCCTTGGACTGATCTGGATCCCTCCGGAACTGAGAGAGGATCGTGGAGAAATCGAGGCTGCTCAAAAAGGGAAATTGCCAAACCTCGTTGAACTGAAAGATATAAAAGGAGACCTTCATGTGCACAGTAAGTACTCGGATGGTACAGCAACGCTTGAGGAGATTGCAGAAAAAGCTCGAGAAATGGGCTACGAATACATCGCTGTCTGTGATCATTCGAGGAGCGCAAAGTACGCACGGGGACTGGAGATTGACAGGTTGATGGAAAAAACAGAAAGAATCAGAAAGCTCAACAGCAAATTAAAAGGTGTGAAATTGATTGCAGGCGCAGAGGTTGATATCCTGCAGGATGGTTCCCTCGACTATCCAGATGAGATTTTGAAAGAGCTTGACTTCGTTGTGGCTGCAATCCATATCTGGTCCAAAACAGAGGATGTTACCAGAAGGATCATCAGGGCAATGGAGAATCCGTATGTCCATGCAATTGCGCACCCGACGGGAAGGATAATTTCTCAGAGAGAGGGATATATCGTGGATGTGGACGAGATCATAAGAGTGGCAGCTGAAACGGGGACACTCCTTGAAATTAATGCATACTACGATAGACTCGATTTAAACGATGTAAATGTGATGAAAGCCCGCGAAAAGGGCGTCAAATTCACAATCGGGACCGATACCCATAATATTGGCCAGCTCTGGAGTATGAAACTGGGTGTGGGTGTTGCCAGAAGGGGATGGCTCGAGAAAAAGGATATCGTCAATACACTTTCCTACGATGAGCTTATGAAATTTTTGAAAGACTTAACCAGAAGGAAAGGCGGATAAAATTAAAAGACAAGGGAGTTTCTTTTCTGCATAAAATTTTGCCTGACATTATAAAATTTCGCGGTTTGTACTTTACCATTTGTGGATATGTCCTTGATTGTTCGATAGCTTGAAAATAAATAAAAACAAAGGACCCACCTTGAATTCCGGAGAGAAGCCAATGAAAGCATTGATAATAGCAGCAGGAATGGGTAGGCGAATACGAAATCTTGGAGACTCCAAGCCACTTGTGAAGCTCCTCGGACTCCCCCTAATCGAGAGGGTCATAATGACTGCAAAAAAGGCTGGAGTAAACGAATTCGTCGTTGTCGTTGGTTACAACGCAGAAAAGGTGAAGGAAGAGCTGAAAAGAATAGAAAAACAAAGAGGAGTGAACATTCAAGTGATCAATAACTCTGAGTGGGATAAGGAAAACGGTCTTTCCGTGTTGAAAGCACGGGATGCCCTCGATGGCGAAAAATTTTTGCTTCTCATGAGCGACCACATCCACGACCCGGAAATTATCGAGAGTCTTGTCAACTTCCAGCTCAACGATGGGGAAGTGGTTCTTGCAGTTGACAGGAAGATAGACACAAATCACCTGGTAGATCACGACGATGTAACAAAAGTTTATGTGGAAGATGGATTCATCAGAGATATAGGAAAGAAAATAGAGAAGTTCAACGCCTTTGATACCGGGGCTTTTTTGTGTACATCAGCTATATTTGATGCCATAGAGGAAAGTATCAGAGAACAGGGAGATTCTACCCTGTCAGGTGGAATCAGGATGCTCGCAAGGAATAAAAAAGCCCGTGCCCTTGACATTGGAGAGGCTTTCTGGATCGATGTGGACGACGAGACAGCTTATAGAAAAGCAGAGGGCTTTTTGCTCGGCAAGCTCAACAAAAACTCAGATGGACCGGTTTCAAGGTATCTTAATAGGCCAATTTCAAGATTCCTGACCCGTTACATCGTCAAATTACCGATAACCCCCAATCAAATGACGATTTTCAGTTTCCTCGTGGCTGTTTCGGCAGGTATATCTTTTCTTTTCAAAAATTTTCTTGCAATTGGGGGTATTCTGACCCAGATTTCTTCGATACTTGATGGTGTTGACGGCGAAATTGCCCGAATAAAGTACCTCGAAACGAAGTTTGGCAAATGGCTCGATTCTGTTCTGGACAGGTATGCGGATGGTATAATCCTCGGCGGCTTGACCTGGAATGCCTATCATTTCCAGCTTCTTTCCGGTTTTTCTCTCCTCGCCGGATGGTTCGCCATTATTGGTAGTCTTGTAAACAGTTATATCGCCATGAAGTACGATGAATTGATGCTGAAATTGGGTAAACACGGTTACTTCAGAATAGGCAGGGACCTGAGGTTATTCTTCATATTCCTTGGCGCCATTGCAGGACGACCTCTCGAAACCCTCGTTGTACTGGGAATTGTTATGAATGCGGAGAACATTCGCAGAATTTTTATCCTGAAAAAACACGAGAATCTGCTTTAATTCACTCCATCCAATAAATCCAGTAAATGGCATAACTGCCAGCTAATAAAATGGTCCTTGATTAATCACACCCTGATGGCGATAATTGAGAATGAATCTCAAAATTAGAGGTAATTGTCATGGAGCTTGAAAAGCAGGTGGTGTATTATATCCTCAAGAGGAAAAACGATATACATCCTTTCAGGTTGAGCAGATTGCTTCTTCTTTTTGAAATTGAGTATTCAAGGCGCTACGGTGATAAACCCCTCAATTTCGTTTACAGATTGCAACCTGCCGCTTTTTATATCGAGGATTTTGGAAGTTTTCTCGATGACCTCGAAGGAGTTGAAAAGGTAAAGGTTACCGACGAGAAAGGTATCCCGGTCAGGAGCTACATCCACCTGAAGATGCCTGTGAGTGTGCAGCTCCCGGACGACATCCGTTCCCTGATTGACCGTATAATTGAAGAAACGGATAGTATGGACGATCAGGAACTCAATCGAATGGTCGTGAATTCTGAAGCCTATAAAGAACTTTACGAAATGTTTGGAGACTGATATGAGAGAAGAGATTTTTAAGTATGTGAGAAGAGGAGATCTGATTCTCGATGTAGGGTGTGGAAGCGGGCATTTTCTCGCGGATCTTGTTGATTCAACTGGTGCCATTGGCGTGGGAATTGACCCCTATGTGGACGAATACAGAGGTAAGAATCTCAAATTTTACAGATTGAGAGCAGAGGATGTTCATAAGCTACCTTACAGTTTTGACCTCGCCTATACGGTTCATTCTTTTCATCATTTTTACGATCCTGTCAGATTTCTTCAAAATGTGTGGAAGGTTTTGAAAGATTCGGGCCTTTTAATAATCCTTGACTGGATAAAAGGAGCAGACACCGGTATTCCTGAAAGATATTACGATGAAACAGAATTTAGAGAAATGCTCGAGAATACCGGTTTTAAGATAATGGAGGTAAAAAGGTCAACAATGGAAATTTTTATAGTGTCAAAAAAGGAGGTAGGAGATGAGAATCGCAGTGGCGACAGATGATGGGAAGACCGTCAGGTTTGGACATTTTGGCGACGCTGAGATGTATTTCATCTATGACTACGAAGACGGTGAGTTTAAATTTGTTGAAAAGAGGATTAACGAATACACTGACGAGAAACTTGGTATTGAGGAGCACAATAACCCGGAAAAGGCGAAGTTGATAAAGGAGCTCCTCGCTGACTGCCAGGTTTTTGTCGGCCATTCTATGGGATTGCAGAATAGAAAGTTGCTTGAGAAAAAGGGGATCAAGATGATTCCTCTTTACAAAAAGAATGTTCCAATTGAGGAGGCTTTGAAGAGGGTAAAGGATGAAATCTCTTAAATTCGTTTATGGACCTGTGCCCTCAAGGAGACTCGGGGAATCTCTCGGGGTTAATCCCATTCCGCTTAAGACCTGTAATTACTCCTGTGTTTATTGCCAGCTTGGCAGAACACTGCACCTGATTAATGAGAGACAGGAATTTTTTAAAAAGGAAGAGATCCTTGATGAAATTTTTTACGCGATTGAATCCAACAGGGGAAAGATTGATTTTGTAACCTTTGTAGGCGAGGGGGAACCTACATTGAATAAAAATCTTGGCTGGTTAATTAAGGAAACAAAGAAGTCAGGATTGCCAGTTGCCGTTATAACCAACGGTGCTCTCCTTTACAGGGAGGATGTGAGGGAGGATCTTCAGGAGGCTGATGTTGTGCTTCCGTCTCTCGATACTGCCATTGAAGAAACATTTAGGGTGTTAAACAGACCCCACAGAGACCTGAAGATTTCGAAAATAATTGAGGGGATGGTCCAGTTCAGGAGAGTTTATCGTGGAAAGCTCTGGTATGAGGTGATGCTCGTTAAAGGGCTGAATGATTCTGAGAAAGAGCTTGAGGCACTGAAAGAGGCTTTTGAGAGAATAAAACCTGACAGGATCTACATTAATGTGCCTATCAGACCACCGGCTGAATCCTGGGTGGAGCCTCCGGATGAGGATGCTCTCGTCCGGGCTTCAGCTATTCTGGGCGATGTTATTCCCATCAATTTCCCGGAGAGTGGTGAATTCGTCATTGAGGGATTTGATGATCCTGTTGAAGCCATTGTTTCAATCTGCAAGAGACACCCTATGAGACTTGATGAGATTATTGATACCCTTTCAGGGAAATTTCAAAACATTGGAAAGGATTTCGTCGAAAAACTCGTTGAAGAGGGCAAACTCAAAAAAATTACTTACAGAGACACTGAGTTTTTTATAGTTCCCGGCACAAGATTCGGAACGAGGAAGTAAACTTCGTTTTTGGCTTCTGTCAAATTCCCGAAATTATTTCATAGAGAGCTCAGCCTCAGCGATGCTCCTTCCCAGTTTGAAAGCTTTTGTATTTACTTCAATTGTCTTTCTGGGCACCCTGTTGGTTATTACCTTGAGCCAGACATCTTCAGGTATGTCGAAGAATTTTGAGGCAACACCGAGCATAATGGTATTTGCCACCCGTGGATTACCGAGTTCCCTTGCTCTGTCAATGGCATTTACGAGTACAAGGTTGGCAAACTTTTTTATCGTCTCTTCGATGTTTTCGGGATAAGTATCCTCACCGGCTGTAACAGGAAGAGGTATGATTTCGAGGTCGTTCATCACCACCACGCCGTTCTCGGGTTTCAGGTAATGAAGGTATCTTAGCGCCTCAGCTTTTTCAAAGGCAAGTATAAGGTCACATGTTCCCTGCTCAATAAGTGGTGAGTAAACTTTATCGGAGAATCTAACATGTGAGACGACATCCCCACCTCGCTGGCTCATACCATGCACTTCACTTTTTTTGACATCATAACCGGCTTCCATGGCTGCAAGGGCGAGGAGCTCTGACGCAAGGATAATCCCCTGTCCACCTACACCAGATATGATCACATTGTAGCCCTTTTTCATAATTCATCCTCCGGGTGGATTGCGTCAAATGGACAGGTCTGAATACAGAGATCACAACCAACGCACAGGAGTGGATCGATAAACGCCTTTCCGTCTTTCCAGATGATGGCTGGACATCCGAGACGGAAACAGTTGCCACATTTGTCTCCCTGGCAGAGTTCGGGATCAACCACCTTTTTGGGATTCTTCTGCAGTTTCTTCCATTCGTCTGGCAGTAAGACACACGGTCTGTCAGTGATAATCACAGAAGGCCCCGGATAATTCAGTGCCTGTTTAAGCGCCTTTCTCGTAGCTTTCAGGTCATGAGGGTCAACTACATGAATGTCCTCGACGCCTATTGCCTCTGCAAGTTTAACAAAATCCAGCTTTTTGGTGGGTTCACCTCTGATCGTTCTCCCGGTAGCAGGATGAGGTTGGTGACCGGTCATCGCCGTTGTGTGATTATCAAGAATGATGACAGTTGAAAATCCTTTGTTATAGACGATGTCAATGAGTCCTGTTATGCCGCTGTGAACGAAAGTCGAATCTCCAATAACTGCAACTGATTTTTTCGCACTCTTCTCGCCTCTGGCAAGGTTGAAGCCGTGAACGCTGCTGACAGAAAATCCCATGTCAACCGTTGTGTCTATGCTTTCGATCGGAGGAAGGACTGCAAGTGTGTAACATCCAATATCACCCATAACATTGATTCTCTTCTTTTTCAATTCGAAAAATATGCCGAGATGTGGGCATCCGGGACAGAGGGCAGGTGGTCTTTTAACAGATTTCTGGGGTGGTATTTTCTGTAAATCCTCATTTTTAAGCGCTTTTCTAACGATTCGGGGATTGAGCTCACCGATATTTGGTATTCTGTCTTTACCTATGACCTCAAATCCCAGAATTCGTATGTGATCCTCAAGAAACGGCTCAAGTTCCTCCACGACATAGATCTTTTTTACGGAAGAGGCAAATTCTTTGAAAAGCTGGTCAGGAAAGGGGAAGGGCATCCCGAGTTTTAAAATTGTGGCTTCTGGAAAAACCTCTCTTGCGTACTGATAGGAAATTCCCGAGGTTACGATGCCGATCTCCGGATCTCCCTCTTCAATTCTGTTGATTTCGATGGAGTTGGATAGCTCCTTGAGTTTTACGAGTCTCTGTTCGAGAATTTCGTGCCTTTTCCGTGCAAATGCAGGGATCATTGTGTACTTCAAGGGGTCCTTCTGGTATTCTTTAAGCGGTACTTCTTCCCTGTCGCCAACCTCCACGATGCCTTTGGCGTGGGATATGCGGGTTGTGGTTCTGACGAGAACAGGTGTGTCGTACTTCTCAGATATGTCAAATGCGAGTTTAACAAAATCGTGAGCCTCCTGGGAATCAGAGGGTTCAAGCAGTGGAATTTTTGCGAATTTTGCGAAAATTCTGTTGTCCTGTTCGTTCTGCGAGCTATGCATACCAGGGTCGTCGGCTGATATGATGACAAAACCTCCGTTGACACCGGTATAGGCAGAGGTCATAAGTGGATCAGCTGCGACATTCAATCCCACATGCTTCATTGCAACGAGGGCACGGGCTCCCCCGATGGAGGCACCGAGCATGGCTTCAAAAGCCACCTTTTCATTAGGAGCCCATTCAGCCTTAATTTCCTTGTAAAAGGCTATGTTTTCGAGAATTTCAGTTGATGGGGTGCCCGGATAGGCACTCGCCACATGGCACGACGCCTCCCAGGCACCCCTTGCAATAGCTTCGTTACCTGAAAGTAACAGTTTCACCTTACTTCCCCTGAAGTGCTTTCTCGTAGTACTCTTTCCACTTTGCCTCGAGATCCGGGGATTTCATTGTATCAAGAATGTAGTCTGTGTACTCTTTTGCAGAAGCTCCTGTGGGTCTGCCCGTGATAACAAGCTTTTTCTCAAAGATACCGCAGATATCGAGTGCCATCTCAAGTTTCCTTGCCTTGTCTTTGAATCCGATGTGCTCGAGCATAAGAACAGCGGCTCTCATCAGTGAGCTTGGATCTGCGTACTCTGCACGGCCCTCTTTGACCATCCTCGTACCGGAACCATGAATAGCCTCAAACATTGCATAGTGTCTCCCAATGTTCGCACTGCCTGCGGTACCCACGCCGCCCTGTATCTGCGCTGCTTCGTCCGTGATTATGTCGCCATACAGGTTCGGAAGCACTATAACCTGGAAATCCTTACGCCTCTGAGGGTCAATGAGTTTTGCTGTCATTATGTCAATATACCACTCGTCAGCTTTGATCTCCGGATACTCTTTGGCAATCTCATTGAACACGAGACTGAAGAGACCGTCAGATGTCTTCACAACATTTGCCTTGTGGACACCGGAGACCCTCGTCTTCCCATTTTTCTTGGCGTATTCAAAAGCCATTCTGATGATTCTTTCGGCACCCGGACGGGTTATTACTTTGAAGTCAAAGGCTATTTCATCAGTAACCATTATACCTTTTGAACCGAGGATGTAAGCACCCTCTGTGTTCTCTCTGAAGAATGTCCAGTCAATTCCCTCCTGTGGGATCTTTACAGGTCTAACATTGGCAAAAAGATCAAGTACCCTTCTCAGGTACACATTTGCACTTTCAATATTACCTCTTGGGTCTCCTGCCTGGGGTGTCTCTGTGGGTCCCTTGAGAAATACATGGCATGTTTTAATCTGCTCGAGCACATCGTCGGGGACAGCTTTCATGTGTTTGAATCTGTTTTCAATGGTTAATCCTTCAATGTCAACGAGCTCAATGCGACCGGATTTGATCTCATCGGCGAGCAGGTATTCGATGACTCTCCTTGTCTCCCTCGCTATGATTGGTCCTATTCCGTCTCCGCCGGCGAACCCGATCCTGATTTTGTCCAGCTTTGTGAAATCAGTCCACTCTGTGTCTTTTTTGATCTTTTCTACCCTTTCTATCTGCTCCTCAATAAGTTTTGCAAAATGCTCCTGAGCTTTTTTAATGACTTCCTCCATGGAACATTACCTCCTTGTAAAAGAATTTTGGCTCAAAGCCACCCCATAGTATAAATTTGAGTATGTGTTATATCAACTGAAGTTTGAACACGACCCGGGTTTTAAATGCCACCTGATTGAATACGCTCTTTTACAATATTCATTTTTTCCATTATTATTTTTTTGAAAACCTTGAAGGAGGCGCTCTATGAAATCCGACATTGAAATTGCACATGAGGCAAAGCTTGAAGATATTCGTGAAATTGCCGGTAAGGCAGGAATATCGGAAAAGTATCTTGAACTTTATGGGAATTACAAGGCAAAGGTGAACCTGAGTATCCTACAGGACCTGAAGGAGAGGGAGGATGGAAAACTCATACTTGTAACAGCAATAAATCCCACACCTGCAGGAGAAGGGAAAACCACCACTTCCATCGGGCTGACGATGGCTCTAAACCGACTGGGTAAAAATTCCATTGTAACCCTGAGAGAGCCTTCTCTTGGACCGGTTTTTGGCATCAAAGGTGGCGCTGCAGGCGGCGGCTATTCACAGGTTCTCCCTATGGAAGACATAAATCTTCATTTTACAGGTGACTTTCACGCAGTAAACTCAGCTCATAACTTGCTTGCTGCAATGATTGATAACCATGTGCATCAGGGTAACGAGCTGGGGATCGATGTACGGAGGATCGCCTGGAGACGCGCAATTGACATGAATGACAGAGCCCTCAGGAGCATCGTCGTTGGACTCGGCGGTGTTTCAAATGGATTTCCCCGCGAAGATGGATTTGACATAACTCCTGCATCTGAGATCATGGCTATCCTCGGGCTTTCACTCAGTTACAGGGATCTGAAAGAAAGATTGGGTAATATTATCGCAGCCTATACCAGGAAAAGGGAGCCTATTACTGCAAGGGATCTCAAGGCAAATGGAGCCATGGCAGCGTTACTTAGAGATGCTCTGAAACCCAATCTCGTACAAACAATTGAGAATACCCCCGCTTTTGTTCATATAGGACCTTTTGGAAATATTGCACACGGCACAAACTCCATTCTTGCTACAAAAATCTCTCTAAAACTTGCAGATATAACTGTTACTGAAGCGGGTTTTGGTGCTGATCTCGGTGCCGAGAAATTTTTAAACATTGTTTCCCGTATAGGTGGTTTTTCACCTGATGTTACGGTAATAGTTGCCTCCATCAGAGCCCTTAAATTCCACGGAGGAGTGCCAAAAGACAGACTCACTGAGGAGAATGTTGATGCTCTCAATAGGGGTTTTGCAAATCTCGAGAAACATATCGAGAACATCGGTAAATTCGGAATTCCTGTTGTCGTTGCAATAAACAGGTTCCCGTCGGATACAGATGCTGAGATTAACACACTTTCAGAGCTTCTAAAGGAGAGAGGGGTCCGCTTTGCCCTTTCTGAGGTGTGGGCAAAAGGTGGTGAAGGTGGTATTGATCTTGCCAAACAGGTGCTCGATGCCCTTGAGAAAGAAACTGCAAACTATCGTCCCATTTACGATATAAATATGCCGCTGAAAGAGAAGATCGAGAGAATAGCAGTTGAAATCTATGGTGCTGATGGTGTGGAATTCACCACAAAGGCTCTCAAAGCACTTGACAGATATGAAAAAATGGGATTTGGAGACGCTTACATCTGTATGGCAAAAACCCAGTATTCTCTTTCGGATGATCCAAAGTTGCTTGGCAGACCGTCAGGATTCAAAATCAATGTTCGTGAAGTCAGGCTTGCTGCTGGCTCAAGATTTGTTATTCCGATCACAGGTGACATTATGACCATGCCCGGACTCCCCAAGGTGCCCGCTGCAGTTAATGTCGATCTAACAGATGATGGAGAGATAGTGGGAGTTTTCTAAGATGAAAGTGGTTATACCCCGCAAAATTCCTGAAACGGGACCGGATTTGTTGCGATCCGAGGGGTTTGAAGTTTTTGTTGTAGATTCTGAAAAACCGGTCACGAAAGCGGAATTAATCGATCTAACGAAGGATGCAGACGCGGTGATCCCCCTGCTCTCCATGAAATTCGATAGAGAGGTGATCGAGAAATCACCAAAACTGAAAATTATTGCAAATTACGCAGTCGGTTACGACAATATCGACCTTGAAGCAGCGAGGGAAAGAAAGATAGTTGTAACAAACACGCCGGATGTGCTGACAGATGCTACCGCTGATCTGACCTGGGCACTCCTGCTCGCAGTTGCAAGGCACATCGTGGAGGCAGATCGCTTTGTAAGAGAGGGGAAATTTAAAGGTTGGGGTCCATTTCTGTTTCTTGGTCAGGACTTTGTTAAAAGAACAATTGGGATAATTGGCTTTGGTCGAATAGGACAGGCTGTTGCGAGAAGGGCAAAAGGTTTTGACATGAGGGTGATTTATTACAGCAGAACGAGGAAACCGGATCTGGAGAAGCAAATCGGTGCAGAGTTTGCTGAGCTGGACGAACTCCTGAAAACATCGGATTTCGTAACTTTACACACGCCGCTCACTGATGAAACCTATCACATGATAGGCGAAAGAGAGCTGAAAATGATGAAGAGTAACGCAATTCTGGTGAACATGGCGAGGGGACCTGTTGTCGATGAAAAAGCCCTTATAAAGGCTCTGAAGAACGGATGGATTTATGGCGCAGGACTGGATGTTTATGAGAATGAGCCTCAGGTTCCTGATGAGCTAAAGGAGCTGAAAAATGTGGTTTTGCTTCCTCATATAGGTAGCGCGACTTACTGGACGAGAAACACCATGTCAAAAATTGCAGCTGAAGCCATTGTTAAATATTTGAAGTACGGCGAGAAACCCTGGAACACGGTCCTCTGGCCGTTTTAGGTGTCAGGGGAGTGGGAGTGTTCTAAAGAAGGACTCACCCATAATCTCCCCTCCCGCAAACTGAAGAGCTG
>CAZNDM010000004.1:0-16630 GCA_964571845.1 uncultured bacterium
ATCCTCAGAGTTGATGAACTCACCGTTGCTCACAAAAATCTTGAAATTAAGGTCGGTGAACTCGCCGAAGCCCAAAGAAAAACTGAAGAAAGACTTAATAATCTCATCCTCAGAGTTGATGAACTCACCGTTGCTCACAAAAATCTTGAAATTAAGGTCGGTGAACTCGCCGAAGCTCACAAAAATCTTGAAATAAAAGTTAGTGAACTTGCTGAGGCTCACAAAAATCTTGAAATCAAGGTTGGTGAACTTGCTGAGGCTCAAAAGAAAACCGAGGAAAAACTTGAAAAACTCATCGGAGAACACCGAAAAACCCGGGAACAACTCGGTGGTCTTTCCAATGCCTTCGGATATGTTCTCGAAGACAGGGCTATTAGAGGACTTCCACCCGTGCTCAAAAATAAATTCAATATCGAAGTTACAGAACCTCTGAGGAGGGATTTAATAAACATCGAAGAAGACAGATTTATCGAAGTTAACCTTTTGGGTAAAGGTCGTATAAACGGTAAAGAGCTCGTAATACTGGGAGAATGTAAAACCCAGCTCAGGAAAAGCGATATTGACAAATTCCTCAACTATGTAAAATTACTGGAAAAATCTATTCCGGGCGAAAAATTCCTGATACTCGTTACTTACCAAGCGAATATTCACGCAAGAAAATATGCATCAGAGAAAGGACTAAATCTTATTTTCTCCTATGAGCTTCCTTTCTGAACTTTGATTTCAAATTAAGAAATCTTTGTCTCCAATAGAGAACTATTTTTATGCTTCACCGAGTGCCTTCTTTGCTTCTTCTACCATTTTCAGAAACTCTTCCTCGTTGATGATCTTTACACCGAGTTGTAATGCCCTCTGATATTTAGACCCTGGATTTTCACCAACGACCACGAGGTCCGTATTCCTTGAAACAGAATTTGTCGGTATGCCACCAAACTTTTCCACAAGCTCTTTGGCTTCGTCTCTGGTCATACTGGAGAGTGTACCCGTGAATACAACCTTTTTCCCTGTAAAGGGTGTCTTAACTTCCTCCCTGGGTTTCCCTTTGGGATTAACACCAGCCTTCAACATCTTCTGAATCACTTCAACATTTCGTGGCTCTTTAAAGAACTTTACTATACTCTCCGCCGTTTCTGGACCAATACCCTGAATGGAGAGCAGCTCCATTTTCGTTGCTTTCATCAGTCTATCCAATGAGCCAAAATGATCCGCAAGCAACTTGGCTGTGTACTCACCAACATTGGGAATACCAAGAGCATAGATGAACCTTGCGAGAGTTGTGTCCTTTGATCTCTCAATGGCATTGAGGAGATTCTCAGCAGATTTATCGGCAAATCCTTCGAGCTTCAGCAAATCTTCTTTCGTAAGGTAATAAATATCTGCCAGGTCTTTCACAAGACCTTTATCAACGAGTTGATTTGCAACCTTTTCACCCAATCCTTCTATATCCATTGCTCGCCTTGAGGCAAAGTGTCTGATAGAACCTTTTAGCCTTGCAGGGCATGAGATGTTTATACACTTCAGATAAGCCCCTTCACGAACAAGTTCGGCTCCACAGACTGGGCAGTGTGTCGGTGGCACAATAGGTTTTTCCTTACCAGTTCGTTCCTCCTTTATAACTTTTACTATATCAGGGATAACATCCCCGGCGCGCTGGACCAGCACCTTGTCGCCGATCATTACACCCAATCTTTTGACCTCATCAAAATTGTGAAGTGTTGCCCTCGAAACGATCACACCACCAACCTCAACAGGTTCGAGAATTGCCACAGGTGTAACTATACCTGTTCTTCCCACCTGAAATACGACATCCACTATACGGGTCGTCCTCTGCCTGGGTTTAAACTTCCCCGCAATAGCATATCTCGGAGATCTTGTCGTGGTTCCAAGCTTGTCCCATAGTGAAAGATCGTTGACCTTCACCACAATGCCGTCAAGCTCGTACTCGAGATCATCTCTGATACTCTCCATTCTTCTGTAATAATCGATAACCTCGTTGATACCACGGGCAAGTTTTCTGGGACTTGCAGCTTTAAATCCCCACTTTTCTATTTTCTCAAGAACTTCCCAGTGAGTTTTAAATTCAACACCTTCAACATACCCCACTCCCCAGGCTATAAAGTCCAGCTTTCTTTGAGCTGTTATATTGGGATCGAGCTGTCTCAAAGAACCTGCAGCAGCATTCCTCGGATTGGCAAAAACTTTTTCACCTTTTTCCGAGAGTTCTGCGTTCAACTTCTCAAAATCCTTCTTCTTCATGATTACCTCACCGCGGATATCCACTCTCGTCGGAGGAGACTCATTTTTCTGTAAAATCAGTTTCATCGGAACAGACTTTATGGTCCTAACATTGGGAGTTACATCTTCTCCCCTGATACCATCGCCTCTCGTGGATGCCTGTGTGTACTCACCGTTTATGTATGTGATTTCACAGGATAACCCATCAAACTTGGGTTCACATGCATATTCGATAATCGCATCCATCGGGAGTCCAAGTGCTCTCTTAACCCGCCTATCGAACTCCCTTAACTCATCCTCATTTCTCGCATCCTGAAGTGAAAGCATAGGCACGAGATGCTCAACCGTTCCAAACTCTTCCCTCGGAGGAGCCCCCACTCTCTGAGTCGGTGAGTTCGGCGTAATAAACTCCGGAAACTGCTCCTCAAGCTCCATCAGCTCCCGCATCAACTCATCATACTCAGCATCAGAAATCACAGGATCATTTAGAACATAATACCTGTAATTGTGGTAGTTAATTAACTCCCTTAATTCCTCAATTCTTTTCTTTGCTTCTTCCCGGGTTAACTTTTTCTTTGCCATTTTTTCCCTCCTTTAAACATGTCAGGTATATTTCCTCAATCCTTCTGGCAATTTTTTCCCAGCTATACTTTTCAGCAGTCTCAAGCCCTTTTTTGATTAAATTATTTTTCAACATCGGGTTTTTCAAGAGCTCCTTGAGTTGAAATCTCAAAGATTCTGGACTCCCGGTCTGGAAAAGGAGCCCATTAACACCGTGAACCACCACGTTTTTGTAGCCTTCGATATCCGAGGCGATGACAGGAACACCAGAGGCCATCGCTTCAAGTAAAACTATTCCAAAAGACTCTCCTCCCAGTGACGGAGCAACAAACACATCTGCAGACCTGTAAAAAACCGGTAAACACTCGCGAGAAACCGGCCCAATGAAATTCACCCACGGAAACTCTTCTCTAAGACGCTTTAAAAGCGGTCCATCGCCAGCTACAACAAGCTCGACATCCAGCCCCTTAACAGCTTTGATAACTATATCCACCCCCTTTCGCCTCTCCAATCTTCCAACAAAGAGAACAACCGGTCTTTTCTGAAATTCAATCCTTTCTCCCTCAGGCGAAAATCTCCTTATGTCTACTCCGTTTGGTACAACAAACTTTTTTCTGAATCCAAAAACATCAGCCTCTTTCTCCGCAGTCTTCGAAACGAATATGGCTGCCCTGATCTTCTTCGCATAGTTTCCAAAGAAAATTTTGAAAATTTTGTTATAATTGAAGCCCACAAATACAGTATGAAAAGTCGCTACATTACAGCTCTTAGAATAATGGAGGGCTATTTGCGGTAAGTTGAACGAAAGAGGACCATGGGTGTGAACCACATCAAAAGAGCCGCTCCTTAAAAACTCACGAATTTTCAGCGGATTAACCACTGTAACCGTCAGATTGGTATAGTTAAAAATCCTCAGCGGTGGTAAAATAACAACTTTCCCCACACGATATACAAAAGGATCTCTCTCTTCAAAATTTGGATATTTCGCCGTGAGAATGTAAACCTCATGCCCCAACTTTCTTAATTCTACAGATAAGTGAAAAATGTGCTCAGCCACTCCACCCCTGAAAGGGTAATATGAATCCGAGACCTGAAGAATTCTCATAGACTCTTACTATAGGAAGCTGAAAGAGTAAAATAATCCTTCGCTTTATATCTAAACATTCTTGAAAACTCAACAGAAAGGGACTCTCCACTAAATGATAGACCGATGCTAAGGTCTTTAAGATCGAGTGATTTTTTCGAGTTGACCGGTTGTCGATAGCGAGTTGTTAAAGAATTTTTAGAAAAAACGCGAATATTCCGATATCTACCCAGAAAGGTGTTTGAAATAAAATTTATTTCAAAAATCGAGACCCGTTTTACATAGAAATACTCATCAGTTTCAACATCCCTGACAAAGTTCCCCTGATCCTGGAATTTAAACTTTATTTGCCAGAGATTACTTTCCCCTTTTTTGATACCAAGGTTATTCAAAAAATACCTCGTAAAAATCCCCCGATAGGCATCGTACGGGAAAAGAGAAAACTGTGAGAATACTTCAAACTCTGTAAAAAACTGGAGATCACCCCTCGTATAGAAAGACCTGTCCGTTAAGTAGAGCTTGTAAGTGTACTTGGAATTAGCTGAGTAGTAGGATTTTATATACGATAAATCATATCTCGTCCCTGAAAATTTCAATACATTCGTGTAATTCCTGAAACTAAATCCCATGAATGACTCAATATGCAGTTTCCTTGCGTCTCTTTCAGGCGAAATCGTGAGTTCAGGATAATTATACCTCTCAATAGACAAATCCATCGAAAATCCACCAAATAGATTACCAGTTTTCTGAATATCAAAGGACAGATGATTCATACTCACAAACTCATCATTTTTTATCACTTTGTAATCGAGGACATCTCTGCCACTTCCAAAATTAAACGCAAAATTCAAAAAGGAAAGTTTTGTAAACATACGAAAATCAAATGAATAATTGTTCTTGCTGTTCGTCTTAATGTTTTTACGCCCATAGTCAAGATTGTTGAAATCTCCACTGTATGTAACCTCCACCCTCGTAAAGGTTGAAAAATTTTTCTTCATCACCAGATTAAACCTGTGATGTGTATTGTGAAGCGCCTCCTCTCTCTGTATTGTATAACGCTGAAATTTTCTCTCCAGATTGTATTTGAAAAAAAGCTCCATATCCTGGATAAAAAAAGCCCTGTTAATCTCTGCACTTCCCCTGCTCTCTTTGTACAAATTTTTATTCTCAACAAAAAACAGGAGCCTCATATTCACCGGTACCACCTCGGCAGTTAAGGAACCATCCCATCCTGAGTTATCAAGCGATGTCCGGGATGTTCCGAAGTATTCCAGAAAATCAAATCCAAAGGACGGATTTATTTTTAAAAAACCAAAAAGAGGGGTCTCATAAAAAGCTTTCAGGAGAAGATTTCTCCTGCCGACCTCCGTCTCCCCTCTTCTCTCAAGCTTAAAGCCAAAGTTTGTTGCAATTTGAAACTTCCTGTCCTGTGACAGATTCCTCTCATATCCGATCTGCAAAAAGGTTGAATTTGTCCCCCGTGACAACAGTTTATCATAGTTGCTCTCTACACTCGAATTGACATAAACCCCGTATTTAGACTCCCACGATAGCCGTGATGTGAAGCTCTTGTAATTCCTCACAGACAGAAGATCTGAATATATGCTGAAACTTATTACAAAGAAAAGGAACATCATCCCCTTATAGCCTCAACCAGTAATTTGGGACTGTAAGGCTTCGTAAAGACTTCGCTGGCACCATTTTTCAAAATGTTTTCCCGGTCGTACTCCTGCCCCGATGTGGTGACAACGATAATTTTCACCCCGGGATTCTTTTCCCTGATCATCCTGATAATCTCTATGAGCTCTCCTTTCTCAAAGTCCCCACCTGTAACAACAACTGGATTGGAATCCTCCTTCAGGACTTTTATCAAACTATCCAGATCCTCAACACACCTTATGCCCTCTATAAGCTGTTCCAGAATCCTCCTTGTCGTTGGATCTCTCAAGAAAGTGTAAATCATAGCTTCTTTATGATCAGAAAAGTGAGATCATCTTCAAGGTTTCCTTCAGAAAAATCCATAACCGTATCGCGGATAATGTCTGCGAGTTTTACAGGCCCCTTACCGGCATTTTCTCTGATAACGGAGAAAAGTCCCTCTATTCCAAACCTGTTCCCTCTGGCATCTTTTACATCCAGCAGACCATCAGTATAAAGAAATACGAGATCCTCCCTGTTCAGCGCTATCTCCTCAAGGGAAGCATCCACATTTTCAAAAACCCCAAGAGGAAGGCCACCCCTCTTCAACTTCAAAAATTTTCCTCTTCTAAAAATTACAGGCGGTGGATGTCCAGCAACTGACGCTCTAAGTAAATTGCCCTTGATCTCCGCCACAACAGATGTTACGAACATTTCACCGGAATCCTGTAGAAGCAGGTTATTTAAAACATCAAAAATCTCGTCAATACTCGTATCTCTCAGTGCTCTGAAAAAACTTCTGAAAGTTGACATATAGAGCGCAGCACCAAGTCCATGACCTGAAACATCACCAATAACAGCTCTCACAGAATCATCATAAACGATGTAGTCAAAATAGTCTCCTCCCACATAGCCAGCAGGCTGACAAAAACCAACGATTTCAAATCTGTCGCCAAGATAATGTCCTGGAGGCAACATGGATCTCTGAATGGATGCCGCAATCTCCAGCTCATGTCTCAATAGCTCATTCCGACGCATCTCCTTCATCAATCTCGTATTGAGAATAAATGCACCTGCGGCACGCGCAAGTGCAAGGACAAGTTTTAAATCTCCCGCTGTAAAAACACCATCCTCTTTATCCGCAAGGTTGATCACCCCAAGTGGCCTATCTTCTCCGTTCATGTCCCTTGCAAGAATAGGAACGATCAAGAAGGATTTTGAAGAATATTTACCTCGACTTGGCAATTTTAAATTCTCAGGCAATTTCTCTATATCCTCGACGAGCAAAGGCTTTCTCTTCTCAAGTACCCAACCGGCATAAGGGTCACCGACCCGAACCTCAACACTTCTTACCACTCTGTCAGGAATCCCTCGCGCATGCACTATCCTCATCTTCTCTCCACTCTCGTCGAGCAACATGACCGATGCCCTCCTTGCTTTTACGATGCTCACAGCCTTCTCAAGCACCACCCTCGAGACCTCGCCTTCATCAAGCAAAGCCGCAAGCGTATCGTTTATTGTGTGAAATATGTACAACTCCTCGTACGCATCAATAATGTCTTTCACCACCGCCCTGATCTCAGATTCCTCAAAATCAACCAGATCCAGCACCCCTTTTATCAGGGACTCATATTCCTTTCCCACCCTCCCAAGCACATATCCGCCAAAGGAAATCTCAACTTCGTCTCCCCTCGCAAAGGACAGGATATTTTTTAGTCTATCGAGAACGGACTCTGGTAGGGACATGTTTCCTCAAAACAAAATTGTTCCCCTTCTCATCGTGGAAGTGGAAAAACTCGTCCATCAGGCTTTTAACGATCCTCAGGCCAAAACCGCTTTCGGAATCGGTACTGCTTTTCAGATTTATTCTGAACCCCGGCCTGAAATCACAGATCCTGATTTCCACTGTATTTCCCTGATAATCAACCTCCACACCCACCTTGCCGCCCGGATCTTCCCTGTAGGTGTGAACGATTATATTTGTAACAATCTCATTTGTGGCTGTAATTATTGCGTGGCGTGTTCTGGGATTAACACCAAAATCGAGAAGGGTCTTACCGAGCCAGTCCCGCACAGCTTTTAGGTTCTCGAGCTTTGACTGGATAATATAAACTGCCATTTAATCAGCGTTTAGCGCTTTTTCAACGGAGTCGTAGAATTCAAAAACCCTATCAAGCCCGGTAATGGAAAAGATCTCCATAATGGGTTCCTGGACTCCCACAAGCCTGAGATACCCTCCCATCATTCTTGCCCTTTTCAGGAGAGAAATAAGTGCAACGAGACCTGAACTATCGATGAAAGGTGTTCCTGAAAGGTCAACGATGTACCTGCTGTGTCCCTTTTCTGCAAAATCTATTACAAGGGACTTAAAATCCCTGGACGAGAAGGCATCAAGATCACCGAACAGTTTGAAAAGGACAACATCATTCCCATTTTTATCCTTAATTGTTTGAGCCTGTATAGTCACTTTGCATCACCTCTCTTTTTGTTTAATTTACATGGGGCGAGGCGCGCTAAAAGCGCGCCTCGCCCCATGTAAAACCTCAATACTCCCTCATCAACGCACGTGCAACCACGAGCCTCTGAATCTGGTTTGTCCCCTCATAAATCTGCGTTATCTTCGCATCCCTCATATACTTCTCAACAGGATAGTCTTTCATATAACCGTAACCGCCAAAAACCTGAACCGCATCAATGGTCACTTTCATTGCAACATCCGATGCAAAAGCCTTTGCCATTGCCGCTTCTTTTGAGAAACTCTTCGCTCCAGAATCAGCATACCGTGCAACTGAATAAACGAGAGACCTCGCTGCCTCTATCTGTATTGCCATATCTGCAAGCATGAACTGAATCGCCTGGAAGGAAATTATTGGCTCCCCAAACTGTACCCTTGTCTTCGCATATCTGACAGCTTCTTCCATTGCTCCCTGTGCAATTCCCACAGCCTGAGCGCCGATTATGGGCCGTGAACGGTCAAGTGTCATCATCGCTATTCTGAATCCTTCACCCTCTCTACCGAGCAGGTTTTCCTTTGGCACCTTCATATCCTCAAAATAAAGCTCCCTCTGCACAGACGCACGGATCCCCATCTTATCCTCTGCCTTTCCGAATATCAGCCCTGGTGTGTCCTTTTCAACTATGAATGCGGAGAGACCGCGCACTCCCTTTGTCGGATTCGTTGAAGCAATCACAATATAGACATCAGCTTCTCCACCGTTCGTGATAAACTTTTTGGATCCATTTATGATGTAATAATCTCCATCAAGTTTTGCCGTTGTCTTAACATTACCAGCATCAGATCCAGCCTCTGGTTCTGTCAGTGCAAATGCGCCAAAGAGCTTTCCTTCAGCCATTCCCGGCAGGTACTTTCTCTTTTGTTCTTCGTTTCCTTTAAGAATTATGGGGATAGCTCCAAGGCCCACCACGGCAAATGAGACAGCGACTCCGGCATCAATCCGTGCCACCTCCTCGACGGCAAGACACATGTTCAAAATAGAAAGGCCTATTCCGCCATACTCCTCCGGAACAAACAGACGGAAAAGGTCAAGCTTCGCCATTTCCGCAAGAATCTCTCTGGGGAACAGACTCTTTTCATCGAGTTCTCTGCGGACAGGTTTGATTTTCTCCTCAGAAAACTTTCTTATGGTTTCCTTCAACTTCCTTTGTTCTTCTGTCAAAAAGTAATCCATTTGTACCTCCTCACGGATAAATCTTTTCAAGTAATCTCGGGAATGGAATTGTTTCTCTTACATGTCTGACACCACTTATCCAGGCAATTGTTCTTTCAACTCCGAGACCAAAGCCTGAATGTGGTACACTTCCGTATTTTCTCAGATCAAGATACCATTCATAGGCTTCTTTCGGGAGATTGTGCTCTTCTATTCTTTTCAGCAGGGTGTCATAATCGTCTTCACGCTGACCACCACCGATTATTTCGCCGTATCCCTCAGGTGCCAGCATATCCACACACAATGCAAGATCTGGATTTTCCGGATCCCTTTTCATGTAAAATGCCTTGACCTTCGCAGGATACCTGTGAACCATGACTGGTTTGTCAAAACTATTGGATATCACTGTCTCCTCGTCGCCACCGAAGTCGTCACCCCACTCGAAATCCATGCCATTTTTATGTAGAATCTCAACAGCTTCGTCGTAAGTTATCCTCGGGAATGGAGGCTTTATATTCTCAAGTTTGGAAATATCGCGCTCCAGAATCTTGAGTTCTTCCTGTCTTTGCTCAAGAACTCTTTGAACGATAAAGGAGACAAAGTCTTCGGCGAGTTTCATTATGTCATCAAGTTCGAAGTACGCCACCTCCGGCTCGACCATCCAGAATTCCATCAGGTGTCTTCTCGTCTTGGATTTTTCTGCTCTGAAAGTAGGTCCAAAGCAATAGACTCTGCCGTGAGCCATACATGCAGCTTCCATGTAAAGCTGACCGGATTGTGTGAGGTATGCTTTTTCTCCGAAATAATCGGTCTCAAAGAGCGTGGTCGTACCTTCAACAGCCGCAGGTGTGAGAATGGGGGCATCAATGCGGATGAACCCGTTCTGATCATAAAAGTCGTGTATCGCTTTCTCCACCGTGTGTCTTATTCTCATCAAAGCCCACTGCTTACGAGACCTGAGCCACAGGTGTCTCTTGGGCAAAAGCACTCCTACATCAGGGATATTGTCCTCACGAACTTTGGGTATGGGATAGTCTTCCGTGATCTGGTAAACCTTTATGTCCTTTACTGTCAGTTCAACGCCACCGGGAGCGCGCTTCTCCTCCCTTACAATTCCAATAACAGCCAGAGAAGATTCGTAGTAGAGTTCGTCATAAAGATTAAACACATCTTCCGGTAACTCGCTTTTAATCATCACAGCCTGCAGATAGCCACTTCCGTCACGGATTATCAAGAACCTGATCTTACCCGATGACCTTTTGTTGTAAAGCCATCCTCTAACCTCAACTTCCTCTCCAATGTAATCCTTTAGATCCGAAATATATACCACTTTCATGCTGGTAATTTTAATTATTAACTCCTGTTATTGCAAATTCTCCAGTATATCCGGATTCCAATGTGAATATTCCGGGCATCTGAACCGGGTATTTGACCCTCCTATTTCAGGAAGATTATAATGAGTGATATGGAGAAGAAAATAACACCTGAAATGACCGTGGAGGAAGTGATTACCCGATGGCCTCAAACAATAAAGGTGATGATAAAGTTTGGGATACCGGCGCTCGTGTGTGGTGAACCTCTCTGGGGAACAATCGGAGAAAATGCTGAAAAATACGGAGTTAAAGACATCAACAAATTGATGGAAGAGCTCAACAAGGCTGCAGGTGAGTCCAGTCTCTTTGTAAAACTCGAATGACAGAGATAGAAAAGATACTCATTGAAAGAGGGGCAATTCTCAAGGGTCATTTTTTGCTAACATCTGGCCTGCATTCAGATACTTATTTCGAGAAATTCAGGATCCTTGAGGATCCAAGCCTTACACAGTATCTGATCTCAACCGTCATTGACAGATTGAGGAACCTGTCTCCTGATATTGTTGTAGGACCCACAATAGGTGGTGTTGCTGTAGCCTTTGAGGTGGGGAGACAGCTCGGTGTAAAAGCTTACTACGCTGAAAGAGGGGATAGTGGAAGGGTGCTGAGAAGAGGGTTCAAGCTCGGACCTGAAAATCGCGTCCTCGTGGTTGATGATGTATTAACAACCGGTAAATCACTGCTTGAGACCATGCAGGTCGTTAAAAAACACGGTGCCACAATTGTTGGAGCATTTGTATTTATAGATCGAAGCGAGGACTTCGATCCCGGAGTCCCTCTGATCTCTCTCCTCAAAGTAAAAGTCAAAAATTACAGACCAGAGGAATGTCCTCTCTGCAAAAAGGGCATTCCACTTGTGAAGCCGGGAAGCGGAAAGCCTACTCAATAAGGGGAATCACACAGATAAACCTGAGATCCTCGTCTCCTGTGTTTTTGAATTGGTGGTACTCCAGAGGCTTGACAAATATTGCGTCACCTTCTTTAAAAGGCATGGTCTCCTTTTCAGACACAAGCTCTCCTTCACCACTCAGAATGTAAACTTCATGTTCCCATGGATGAGAATGAAAAGGGGTATATCCACCAGGCTCAACTGTGAAGAGTCTCATCGCAAAATTGGGGGCACCTTCTGGCTTTGAAATCAGCCATCTCACCCTCACACCTTTTCCTTCATTTACCTTCTGTTCAAGGACCTCTTTATAGTTTCTAATGAGTGCCATGTCTGATACTCCTATTGATTATGCTAAAATATTAACAAATTCTTATAGATATGTCGAGACTTCGCACAAATCCTCAGCATAGTCCAGTATCTTTTCAAAAAATAAACTCCTCTGGACTTGTGAAAAAATACCTGTTTCATTATTCTTCAATGCTATGGAAACGATAAGGGGTAAGGTTGTCTTTGTAATCTATAAGTCGGATGATGGGTACACTGTACTCCGTGTTTCGACAAAAGACGGAGAGATAACGGTTACAGGCTTTTTTGACGATGTAGCCGTTGGTACTGAATACATTTTTAGGGGCGAGTGGAAAAACAGCAGAAAATATGGACCTTACTTTTATGCTTCAAGCTACGAGATAACCCTTCCCGAGTCAGAGGAAGGATTCATAAATTTTCTCGCAGGATTTATCAAAGGACTCGGTTACAAAAAAGCTGCCATGCTCGTGAAAAAGCTGGGGGTGAGCAGGTTAATAGAAATCCTTGATAATGATCCTGATAAGTTGTTAGATATCCCCGGTATTGGATCCAAAACAGTTGAAATGATAAAAAGTTCGTGGGAGATTCACAGGTTTTCTGGAAGATCCCTATCCTTCCTGACCGGATTGGGCATAACACCTAAAATGGCAATGAAAATCTACAGGGAGTACGGCGAGAGAACCAAGGATATCCTCACTGAAAATCCCTATGTACTCACAGAAATATGGGGTATAGGGTTCAAAAAAGCGGATGAACTTGCGAAAAAACTGGGGGTAGATCCCGAGGATCCTCGAAGGATCAGAGCCGCAGTGCTCTATGTTCTGAATAAAGCAGCAGAAAGCGGACACACCTACCTTCCGATTGACGAGTTCTTTGAAGAAACGAGAAAACTCAAAATCGAAGACTACAGACTTGTTGAAAAGATTATTAAAGAGCTTGCCGAGTCAGAAAAGATTTACTTTGACGGTGAAATTGTTGCATCTGGAAGTTTCTATGCGATGGCAAGCTTTATTTTAAAAAGACTGGAAATTTACAGGCTAAGAACTGAAGAGAAAACCGATCTGAGCTTACTGGTAAACCAGATAAAAGAAGAAACACTACGGCGATACGGAGTTGAACTATCTGACAAACAGGCTGAGGGTGTCGCACTATCCCGTGTTTATGATTTTGTCCTTATTACAGGCTATGCTGGAACAGGCAAGAGTCTGATTTCCAGGATCATCCTTGATCAGTGGGACCAACTGGGATTGAGATACGAAATCTGTGCTCCCACAGGAAAAGCAGCCAAAAGGCTCAGCGAGCTAACCGGCAGGAAAGCAAAAACCATTCACAGATTACTTGGATTTAACGGCGAAAGTTATGAGTACAATTTCGACCATCCTTTAAATGTTGACGCTGTACTCGTTGATGAAGTTTCAATGGTGTCCATGCCTCTTTTTTATCGGTTATTAAATGCAGTCCCTTTACACGCAAGAATAGTCCTTGTAGGAGATCCGGCACAGCTGCCGAGTATAGGAGCCGGAAATGTGCTGACTGATCTAATAAAGATGGGATTCCCCATGGTTACCCTAACTGAAGTTTACAGACAGGGAGAAGGCTCAACCATAGCCCTGAACGCAAAGTATGTAAGAGAGGGTAAACCACCTGAAATCATCAACGACAGAGACTTTATCGTGAGGTTCTACGAGAATAACGAAGATTATCTGGAGCCTATCCAGAGCGCCATTAAACACTTTGGAAACGAAATACAGCTAATTGCACCCCTGAGACGGGGGGTTCTCGGAACCTCAAATTTAAATTTAATGGCTCAGAGGATACTAAACCCTCCGACAAATGACAAGAATGAAATTACTATAGGTGGGAAAACATTCAGGGAGGGAGACAGAATTATTCAGACAGTCAACGATTATGACAAAATCATTTTTAATGGAGAGATAGGGGAAATTTTCTCACTGGACAGTGAGAAAGGTATTGCTGTCCTGAAATTTGAAGATGAGGATGGAGAAAGATTTATCGAATACACAGTGGAGGAATTAAGGGATGAGGTAGAACATGCTTATGCGCTTACAGTACATAAAGCGCAGGGATCTGAATTTGATACCGTCTTACTTGTGATGAGTCTCTCACACTACGTTTTTCTGCACAGAAACTGGTTTTACACAGCAATAACAAGAGCGAAGAGGGTGTTAACCCTCTTCGCCCACCCCAGGGCAATCAAGATAGCAGTCAAAAACATAAAACCGATGAAAAGATACACGCTTCTCAATTACTTATTTAAAAAATCTCCATAATTCCCTGACCATCTGTTCCGTGTACTGTGTACTGATCAGAGATTCATCGAGCCCTTTGATTACTTCAACGAAAATATCCACAATTTCAGGGTCAAAAGCCATATTTTTCAATGAAACGATAAAATCCAGAGCCTTGTCCCAGGGCCATGGATCACGATAGGGTCTGTCAGTTGTCAGAGCGTCAAAAACATCTGCAACTGCAATAATCCTCGCAGACAAGGGGATCTCTTCGCCCGCAAGACCCTCCGGATAACCAGAACCGTCAAATTTTTCGTGATGATATAAAATGCAGTCCCTGACATTACTCCAGGGAAACTCTATATTTTTGAGCTGTTCAATAGCGTAAATGGGATGCTTTTTTATCTCCTCAAACTCTTCCAGGGTCAGTCTTGTGGGCTTCAGAAGTATTCTATCATCAATCATCAACTTTCCGATGTCGTGTAAAAACCCACCAATTATCAGGCCTTTAAGCGATATTTCGTCGTTAACAAAGATCTTCTGACCAATAAGAAAAGCATAGTAAGTTGTTCTCGCAGAATGACCGAGTGTGTAGGGATCCTTCTCTTCTACCTTTCTTCCCCACTGTATGGCAATAGAAATAAAATTGCTCTCGATCTCATCAATCTTATTCCTGACCTTATGCTTGTAAAAATCGAGAGTTTCAAAGAATTTTCGAGCTTTTGTTAGATACTCAAGAGAAGTTCTAAGATCTTCCTGATCCTTATAAATTAAGCCGAGCTCATTGTAAACGAGCCCCTCTGCATACTCATGACCAATTCTCTGACCAAGCTCTTTGGCTTTTAAAAGCAACTGAATTGCAGTGTCAATATCCCCTCTTGCCTTCCAGTACTTTGATAGGTTGATTAGATAGTGGACTTTGAAAGATTTATCGTCCTTCGGCAGAATTTTCCTAACTTCATCAAGAATCTTCCTTACCTGTTCAAGCTTTTCCGTTAATGTCAGAAAATAAGCGAGATTCAGATAAATTGTCGCGCGCCTTCTTGGATTAACCTCCTCGAGTTTCTCCATTATCTCCTTTGCCTCGGTCAGATAAGCTTCAGCTTTTGCAACATCCCCCATTTCAAAAAGGAGATTCCCAAGGTTCACAAGAGATGATATGTAATACTTCTTGATCATTTGATCACTGAAATTGCCATAAGTTCTAAATATGTTTATGATCTTACTGAGCTCTTTCTTGGCTTCGTAAATATTTCCCTGGAGGAGAAAAATAACAGCCCTGTTGTTCATTATACTCAAAGACAGATTTCTTGTATCATTATCCCAATCATCAAGTTCAAAGAAGATCTCCTGTGCTTTTGTGTAATACAGAAGGGCCATATTCAATTTATCCATCGTCTGATACAGATTGCCCATTTTTACATACTGGAATGCAAGAAACTTTTTGTTATTCAATTCTTCAGCACACTTGATTGCATAATTTATGTACTCAGCGGCTATCTTGAAATCCCTTTTGAGTCTAAAAAGAGAACCAATCTTACCGAGACATATGCACACACCATACTTATCCCCTTCTTTCCTCTTCTGAAGTATCAACTTTTTATAACATTCAATTGCATCATCAATTTCATTGAGATCCTCAAGTTCCAAACATTGCTGTTCAGTAACCACCCCCTCCTCTACTGTAGATTTTTTTGCTCTATCTTTATCAGGTTTGTCAGGATTCATAAGAAGTTTAGCCTCTCTTTAATCACTTGGGTCTTATCTGTCAGTCCGTGGGATTCAGCGATGTTTAGAGCCTCAGTGTATGCTTTCTTCGCCTCATTTCTCAGTCCGCGCAGGAAAGCAAGATGTCCAAGGGTAATCAGGGCACTGGACAACTCCTCCCAGGCTTCAATATCCCGAAGGAGAGTTACAGCCTCGTTGAGGTAGGACACAACTGTCTCGTAACTATCACCTCTTTTCTCAGCAATCTTTGCCATGATCTCATAAGTCTTTGCTATCCAAAGTGTACCCTCTTTGCCGTCGAGCGTCCTGTAGAGATCCAGAGCCTTCTGGGCGAATATCCAGGCGACATCGTACTCACCCATCTCAAAGTAAAGTTCAGCCTTGCCGTGATAGATATGACCAAGCAGGTCATATCTATGAAGCTTGCTCGCAATCGTGTGAGCTCTCTGAAAGTGATCAAGCGCCTTGTTCAATAACCCTTTCTCCCTGTAAAGATTACCGAGGTTGGTGAGAATTTCTCCCACTATCTTCGAGCCGGGCATCACAGTTTCAAAGAGAGAAAGAGCCTTCTGGAACTGAACAAGGGCTTTATCCAGATCCTTTGATGTGATAGCTTCGTACACGGCAAGGTTGTTGTATGCAGAAGCCAGACACCTCGTCTCGCCTGATTCTTCACCAATATCGAGAGCCTGAACATAGAGGCTTCTTGCCCTGTCAAGCTCCCCTTTCTTCAGATAAACATTACCAAGCTTAACAAGTGTCCTGCACAACAGCTCTCTGTCTTCGTTCTCCTCAACCAGCTCCTTTGCCCTGTTCAGGATGTCTATCGCTTCGTCATACTTTCCTTGTTGATAGAGAACCCTGTGGAGTGTGTCCAGTGCCTTAAACCTGAGCCTGTA
>CAZNDM010000005.1:0-30551 GCA_964571845.1 uncultured bacterium
TGTTTTTGGGAAATACACTACCTTCATAGTGCGATGTGTTTGTGGAAACACACAATCCCCCACGCCTCTCCGAGGCGTGGGGGAGGATTACCTTTCAATCTCCTCCCCCGCTTTGCGGGGGAGGATTGAGGAGGGGGCAGAAAGAGCGGATTTGACAGAGGAGAGCATGCGGGAGTTTTGTTGCCCTCCCCATTGTCCCCATCAGCAGTACACCAGAATTGATAGAACACATACAAATCTCCTCGAATCTCGGTGGAGTTTGGGGGAGGAACACCTTTTACTCTCCTCCCCCGCTCCGCGGGGGAGGATAAAGGAGGGGGCAGGGAGAGTAGAATTGACAGTGGAGAGCATGTGGGAGTTTTATTGCCCTCCCCTCAATCCCCTCCCACTTCGTGGGAGGGGAGTTGTGAGTGGACCTCCCGCAATGCGGGAGGGGAGTTTGTGGGTGTCCTTTTTCACATGCTGCTTTGAGTTATGGTGGAGGACATTTATTAACCCCTTCTGTCCAATAACGGGTTTCTTTTCTAATCATCTTCCCAAAAGCAAAGCTTTGTAGGGGAGGATTAAAGAGGGGGACAGAAAGAGCAGAATTGAGAGAGAATAGCATGCGGGGCTTTTTATGTCCTCGCCGTTATTCCCTTCAGCAGTGCGCCAGGATTGTGAGAACACACACAAACCCTTTCCCCAATTTCGAAGGGGTTCGGGGGAAGATCACCTTTCAATCTCCTCTCCCGCTTTGCGGGGGAGGATTGAGGAGGGGGCAAAAGAGCGGATTTGACAGGAAAAAGCGGATGGAGGTTTTGTTGCCCTCCCCTCAATCCCCTCCCACTTCGTGGGAGGGGAGTTGTGAGTGGACCTCCCGCAATGCGGGAGGGGAAGTTATGGATTGGACCCCTCCCGCTTTGAGAGGAAAGTTTGGTGGCGGGATCTCCAGCAAGGGGGAGGGGAGTTTGGTGGTGGAGTTTCCTGCAAGTGAGAAGGAAGTTTACGGGTATTCTCTTCCACTTCAAGGGAGGGGAGTTTGTGAGTGTCCTCTCCCACTTAATGGGTGGGTATGGGTGGAATCCTTCCCGTTTTGAGAGGGGGTTTTATTAGTGATGTTTCCTGAAAGTGGGAGAAAAAATTGTTGATACAACCTCTACCACTTCTTGCGTGGGGAGGTTGCATGCAAGTGTAGAATAAATTTTGCGCTTCACATAAAAGATAATTTGGGGCTTATAACAGGCAAATCATCCTATCCGCAAAATAGAGGGGAGTTTTCATATGAATCCAAGCTCATAAAAACTTAATCTCTTCAAATGAGATACAGCACCTGCTGCAGCACTTCGTCTAAACAAATAGATCCACAACCTTGAAATCTTTGATCAAGCCAAAATCTGTAATTTTCAACTCCGGTATTACGGGGAGAGCGAGAAAACTCAGCTGCATAAATGGATTTTTCAGACTGCCGCCAAGTTCCCTGTACGCACGGTTCAAATCCTCTTCAAGCCGTGCAAGCTCAATTGCATTTTTATCAGCCATCAGACCTGCAACAGGTAGCTCGAGAGATGCAAGTACTCTGCCATTTTCGATGACAACGAGTCCTCCTCCCATGTCCCTTAAAACCTGAACGGCTTTTATTATATCTTTATCGTTGACACCAGCAACGATCACATTGTGACTGTCATGGGCAACTGTTGAGCCAATTGCACCCTTTTTGATACCAAATCCCCGCACAAAGCCGGTTCCAACATTTCCAGTGCCTCTGTGCCTCTCCCATACAGTTATCTTTATAATGTCTCTTTCCGTGTCAGGGATCACCTCATTGCCGTTTATGAGGGGTTCACAGATGTCCTCTCCAGTAAGAAGATTCCCTTCGATGATCCGTATAACCCTGATTTTCCCGGATTTTCTTTCAACTTTGATCTTTTGAAGTTCGGGTTCAACTTTGAAATTACCGAGCCTCCTCAATTTCGAATCCGGAGGATTAAAGGTGGGCGTACCGTCCTTTACAACGATTTTACCGTCTTTTATCACAAATCTCACAGTGAAATTACTGTCAAAGGCAACCAGATCGGCAAGCTTTCCGGGAACGATCTCACCTCTGTCGAAAAGTCTGAAGTATCTTGCAGTATTTATTGTAACAAGTCTTACGGCTGTAATGAGATCAATGCCATGATTGATCGCTTTTCTGAGTATTCCATCAAGATGACCCTCCTCAACGAATGTTGATGGGTGCCTGTCGTCTGAGACGAAGGAAAAACAGAACCAGTTTTGACTGTTGACGAGTGGAAGGAGAGCTGTAAGATTTCTGGCTGCTGTACCCTCGCGTATCATCACATGCATCCCCCGTCTGACTTTTTCCCTTGCCTCTTCTATGTCTGTGCATTCGTGATCCGAATAAATACCAGCAGAGATGTAGGCATTCAGGTCTTTACCTCTCACAAGCGGGGCATGCCCATCCTGTATTTCGAAGATGCCGAGTTTTGAGGTGACATCAGGAATGCCGTTTATAACACCGGGAAAATTCATCATCTCTCCCAGGCCAATAATCCTGTTCATACTTCTAAGTTTCAAAAGGTCATCTGCGGAGAGCCGTGCTCCTGAAGTTTCAAGATCAGTTGCAGGAACGCATGAGGGGGCTGTGAAAAAGATGTCCACGGGCAGGTTCTCGGAATCAGAGATCATGAATTCGATGCCTGGAATGCCGAGTACATTTGCTATTTCATGAGGGTCAGCAATGACTGTTGTGGTTCCGTGCAAAACAACCGTGCTGGCAAAGTAGGAGGGTGTCATCATTGAGCTCTCAATATGTATGTGTCCCTCAATAAAACCTGGTGAGACATAAAGTCCTTTCAAGTCCAGTGTGTCTTTTCCTTCGTAATCGCCAATTCCTGCAATTTTGCCACCTGAAATAGCAATAGATGCGTCTTCAATTTCACCGGTCCGTACATTGATTAGTTTCCCGTTTTTTAAAACAAGATCTGCGGGTTTCCTACCCGATGCGACATCTATCAGTTTCATCTAAATACTCCCTGATTTTTCTTCTTGCGAGGTCAAGAACGGTGTATGCTGCCTGTTTTTTAATGAAGGTTCGGTTTCCCTGGAAAATCTTATTGATAACCGTAATTTTCCCCCGGACAGAGACAGCCATGTAAACGAGTCCCACTGGTTTCTCCAGTGTGCCACCAGTAGGTCCTGCTATCCCCGTGGTTGCAATTCCAACATCAGTTTGGAGGAGTTTTCTCACACCCTCGGCCATCATAACTGCAGTGGGTTCAGATACTGCCCCGAAATAGTTCAATATCTCATCGCTGACTCCGAGCAGGCACATCTTTGCTTCGTTCCAGTAGGATACGACCCCACCTTTGAAATAATCTGAGCTGCCGGGAACATCCGTTATGAGATTTGCGACAAGACCACCGGTGCATGACTCCGCCGTTGAGATTGTCATGTGAGATTCTCTCAGCACTTTTCCGAGTACAGATTCAAGAGTATCGTCATCATAGCCGTAAATTGCCTCTCCTATCCTGCTTTTTAAAATTTTAAGTTTTTTATTGAGCTCTCTCGTGAGTTTGTGCTCATCATCCCCCCTAATAGTCAGCTTGAGGTCAACCATTCCCGGGACAATGGGGTAAAAACCAATGGGAGATAACTGGTCCATAACATTTTTGAGTCTTTCAACAATATCACTTTCTTTCAGACCGAATGTTTTGACTGTTCTTGTGATTACCCTGCCGTAAGATTCAAAGAGTTTCGCAGCATTTGAGAGAACATTTTGAAGTTCATGTGGTGGTCCTGGCAGGACGATAAAGAGCTTTCCATTCTGTTTCAAATAGTACCCGGGTGCAAGACCTTTATCGTTTTTGATTATTCCAAATCCTTCAGGGACAAATCCGTATTTTTTGTGGTGATCAGTGATCGTAACACCACACTGCTGCATTTTTTGCTCGATTTCGGAGTACAGGTCTTCTTTAAAAATCAACCGTCTATCAAATGCCTGAGCAACTGCATCTCTTGTCACATCATCCGGTGTTATCCCAAGTCCGCCGGTTACGATCACAATGTCTGCGTCTTTGACGGCGTTTTTTATTGCATTTTTAATCTCTTCAACATCATCTTTAACGGTGTAATCTCTGTAAACTTCAATGCCAAAAGATTGGAGGAATTCAGAGATCGTTTTAAGGTTTGTGTTTAAAGTTCTACCACTCAAAAGTTCATCACCCACTGAGATCACTATGGCTTTCATGTTGAAACCTCCAGAATTTATCTTTATTCAAAGGACAATTTTCACACTCAGGTTTACTTTTACAATAAACCTTCCCGAGTTTAACGATCAATGCGTGATACTCGTTGTAAAGTTTGACATCACATGGAAGATTTCTTTCAAAAAGAAGCCTGATTTCATCGTATTTTTCATTCCCGCGTATGAGGCCATGTCTTTTCAGAAATCTCCGGGTGTAGGCATCAACCACGAACACAGGTTTCTCAAGAGCGTAAAGGATAATGGAATCGGCTGTTTCCGGACCTATACCGGGGACATCGAGTAATTTTTTTCTGAGTTCATGCAGGGGAAGTTTTTTAAGTTCATCAAGACCTCCAAGTGATTTCAGGAAATTCATAAAATTGAGGAGCCTTTTGAGCTTCACATTGAAGAAACCAGACGGTTTAATGAGTTCCCTGAGTTCATCTTCGGGAGTTGATAGGATCCTGTCAACATCGATAAGGTTTCGTTTTTTGAGCTGTGAAATGGCTTTTTCAACATTTTTCCAGTTGGTATTTTGTGTAAGGATAGCTCCAATGGCGATCTCCAGTGGGGATTCTCCGGGCCACCAGTGCTGGGGACCAAAATGGTTGAAGAGTGTGATGTATATCTCATAGAAGATATTCATGTGAGAATTGATAACGGATTTTTCGAGTACTATCAACGGATCTGTGAGTTTTCCACATACGCGGGAGTTGCATTTCTGGAAAGTTTACCCATAATTTCCCAATAAATGTCAAAAAATGTCAAAGTAAAGATAGAGAGCGGTCAGGATGGCGAGAACAGGTAATGGAAGAGACAATACGAGAGCCCGGATCGATGCCCGGGGCAGAGTTTCCATACCCCGCGTGTACCGTGACTCCCTGGGTCTTGATCGTGGAAAAAAAGTCGTTATTTTAAAAGATTTCAACCGAGAAGGTTGTCTTGTAGTATATAACTTTGAAAAATGGAAGGCAATAGAGGAGGAGATGGAAAGAAGGCTCAATCCTGCTGATAGGAGGAAAAAAAGATTGTTCAGGTGGATTTTGAGCGGTATGACCATAACAGAAGTTGATGATATGGGCAGAATCCTGTTGCCCGGGGGGTTGATGAATTATGCAAACCTCAAGGATGAGGCTTATTTCCAGTATTTCCCGGGTTTTCTTGAGATATGGAATCCGGAGAAATTTGAAACTGTAGGACTGGGAACCGAGGAAGAGTTCCCGGATGAGGAAATAATGGACCTTTTTGATATCAAGGGGGAAAAAGGAGATAAACATGAAAGAGATACACAAGCCAGTAATGGTTGATGAGGTAATGAGGTTTATGGCGTTGAAGCCCGGTCAGATCGTGATCGATGCCACTGCCGGGCTGGGAGGTCATACAAAGGCAATCTGGGAACGGGTTGCTCCTGACGGAATCGTCATCGCTGTTGAAAAAGATCTTGACTCCCTTAGATTTGCCCGTGAAAGGGTGGACGGTGACGGCGTTGTCTTCGTCCACGAATCCTATACCAATCTTTCGGAAATTACTGAGTTTCTCGGTATTAAAGGTAAAGTTGATGCGATACTTTTTGACCTTGGAATTTCATCCTACCTGCTTGAGTACTCCGGTAGAGGATTCTCGTTCAAGCAGGACGAATATCTGGATATGAGGTTTAATCCAGATGAAGGGCTTCCTGCTGATCATTACATAAATCGTATGACCAGTGCTCAGCTCGAGCATATTTTCAAAAACTATGGTGAAATAAGATTCGCCAGATCAATTGCCGAGAGCATTGTCAGGTACCGCAAGAGGCAGAGAATAAAGACCACAGGTATGTTAAACGAGATCGTGCTCAATTCGGTGCCGGGTATTTACAGGAGAAATCAAAAATTGAAGAAAAAGCTTCTTGCGCAGGTTTATCAGGCATTGAGAATACAGGTAAACAAAGAGCTTGAGTCCGTTGCAACCGGACTCATTGAAGGTCTCAGGGTTTTGAAAGAGGAGGGTAGGATGGTTGTTATATCCTACCACTCCCTTGAGGACAGGCTCGTAAAGCAGCTCAAAAAGGTCAGGGGTGTGGAGGCGCTTTTGAAAAAGCCTCTTACCCCCAGCAGTAGTGAACTTTCGTACAATCCACGGGCAAGGAGTGCAAAGTTAAGGGCATATAAAAAAGTGGGGGAGTTAAATGAAGAAGATATTGACTATTTCACTCGTCTTGAGTGGAATAACATTGGTCATAATAGGGCCGCTTTCGCCTATGCAGTGGGCAAAAGCTGAGAGATTGAACAGCATCCATGATCAGCTTATTGCCGAAAAAGCCAGCGTTGATAGCCTGAATTCCGTTATCCAGCGGCTCAGAAGTTACAAAAACATAAAAAGGGAAGCACTCAGGCATGGATACAGACCATCGAGAACGCCAGTATTTCCTGTTCAGGATATACCTGGTAACAGCCTTCGTGGTAATCTTCGCCGGGGCAATTCTCCTGCATCTCGTTAAATTCCAGATACTCGAAAGAGCCCCGACGACAAGACACCTTGTCATTGAAGAAATCCCCCCTAAACGGGGGGAAATTCTTGATAGGAATAATTTCAAGATCGCGTATAACCATCTCGGCTACCTTGTTTATCAACGCAGCAGGGTCCCAAAAGATAAAGTACCTGTTCTGAGAAAATACGGAATCCGCGTAAAAAATGCTCCGGGATACTGGGAAAAGAATCCAAAACTCACTCTCATTGCCTACGATGTGAGTCCGGAGATCAAAGAAAAGATTTTCAAAATCAAGGGTCTTTACTTTCGCAAAGCCTGGTTCAGATCGTATACAGAACCGGAAATTTTTGAACCATTGATAGGATGTGTCCAGAAAGTCTCCAATGCCGGACTCGAGGGACTCGAATTCCAATTTGATAATTATCTGCGCGGAGTGCCGGGAAAAATTGTTTACCTTGTTGCAAACAAGAGGGACAGTACAAAGGCAAACAGAATCCGGATACCAGTTCCTGATTCTGAAATCGTTGCTCCTGTAAACGGGTGTAATCTGGTTCTTACGATTGATCAGAGGATTCAAACAGTGGCTTATGAAGAGGTCAAAAAAGGCGTTGTTGAGTGGCATGCCAGAAGGGGTGCCGCAATTGTTGTTAATCCATCCACAGGTGAGGTTCTTGCACTTGCCGTTTATCCGTCTTACGATCCGGAAGAATATCCGACAACGCCACCGAGCAGGAAAAAAGTGTGGCCTGTAACTGATCCTTATGAGCCTGGATCAATATTTAAAGCGATTACCTATGGCGCAGCGCTAACAAAGGGATTTTCTCCCGCATATCCCCTTGATACCGATGGTGGGGTTATAAAGGTGGGGAAGTATCGGATTTCAGATGTGCACCCACTTGGCAAAATTACACTTGAAGATGCACTTATCCATTCTTCCAATGTGGGGACAATAAAACTTGCATTCAGGGTGGGCGCAAAGAGTATTTATAACTACATTAAAAAGGCTGGTATTGGCAGAAAAACCGGAGTAAGCATCCCGGCTGAGAATCCGGGCAAGATCCAGAGTTACAGGAAATGGGACAAAACAAGATTCGCCAATGTTGCTATTGGTTATGGCTTTCTGCTGAATTCCTTCCATGTTGTGAATATCTACAGTGCAATTGCCAATCGCGGAATAATCCAGAAACCCCGCATTTTGAAAAGTATCGTGTGCGGTGACACTGTGAAAACTGTAAAATCGAGATCAATGGGAAGGTTGTTCCCGGCCTCAGCGTGTGAGAAACTCACAAACATTCTCGTCAAAGTCGTTGAAAAGGGGACCGGAAGAGCCGCAAGAATAGAGGGCGTAAAAATCGCAGGAAAAACAGGGACCGCCAATAAACTTGATCCTATCTCCAGAAGTTATAATAGAAACAGGAGAATCGTTTCCTTTGTCGGTTTCTTCCCGGCAGACAACCCGGAGTACCTCATTTATGTTGTTGTGGATGAGCCCTACAAAAAAGGTGTTGAAGCTTACGGAGGTACCGTCGCTGCACCTATTTTCAAAAACATTGCAAACTTTATCCTTGCGTTGAAACCATGAAGTTAAGTAGCCTTGGAAAATTCGGCAAACTCCTCAATATGAGGGAGGATCCTGATATTCGGGATATTGCGTACGACTCGAGAAAGGTGAAACCCGGAGACCTGTTTATCGCCCTTGTGGGAAGAAACTTTGATGGACACGATTTTGTTGAAGACGCAAAGAAAAGGGGAGCTATAGCCGCTGTGGTGTCAAAAAGCCTGAAAACTGATTTACCACTCCTCCTGGTTGAGGACACGAGGATCTCCATGGCAGAGATCTCGGCTTTTTTCTTCAGTTATCCTTCAAAAAATCTGAGTGTTACAGGCATTACGGGCACGAATGGGAAATCAACCACGGCGTTTATTTTGAACCAGATCTTCAAAGAAGCGGGTTTCAAGGGAGGGATGCTCGGGACGATTTATTACGAAATTGCTGGAAAGGTTGTGAAGGGTGAAAGGACCACACCGGAGTCTCCTGACATCCAGAGATTTATGGCTGAAACTCTTAAAAGTGGAGGCAGGTACTTTGTTATGGAAGTTTCGTCACAGAGCGTGTGTGAACATCGAGTTGACGGGATTTATTTTAAGAATGTTGTCTTTACGAACATTTCAAGGGAACATTTGGAGTATCACGGAACATTTGAAAACTACCTGAATGCAAAGCTTAAATTTTTCAAAAGGGCTGTTCAGGAGGGAGCAAGAGGGTTTGTCAATATTGACGACAAACACTGCGGAAAATTTTTAATTGACGGAGAGATCAAAACTGTTTCAGTTGAAAAAGATGCGGATTTCAGGGCAATTGTTGAGAGACTTTCAATCGACGGAACTGTTTTTAAGGTAATACATCGGGGTAGCGAATATACAGTCAGAACCAATCTTATAGGAATACACAATGTTTACAATGCACTTATGGCTTTTGCCGTGGCATTTGAGGAAGGAGTTGAACCAGACCTGATAATTAAAGGAATAGAATCCATTGAGTTCATACCGGGCAGGCTGGAGAGGATCAGCTCTGGAGGAAGACACATTTTTATCGATTATGCCCATACTCCACGCGCACTTGAGGTTGTACTGAAAACACTTAAACCGTTGACGACAGGAAGGTTAATATCTGTATTCGGTGCTGGAGGGGAAAGAGATCAGGGTAAAAGGGCATTGATGGGGTCTGTCGCGTCAAAGTACTCAGACTTTATAATTTTGACATCCGACAATCCCCGCGGTGAGGATCCCCTGAAAATTATCATGGACATCAGAGAAGGGATAAGAAGAGACCACGAGTGGATTGTGGATAGAAGAGAAGCGATCGAGCGCGCGATCTCCATTGCAAAACCCGGAGATACCATCCTCATAGCAGGAAAAGGACACGAAGATTATCAGGAGATCGCCGGAAAAAAGATCCATTTCAGTGACAGAGAGGTGGTAAATGAAGTACTCACTCGGAGAAGTAGCTAAAATAGTGGATGGCAAATTAATAGGTGAGGAGAACACACCTGTTACCGGTGTCTCTACCGATACCCGTACGATCAGCAGAGGTGATGTATTTTTTGCTATAAAGGGTGAAAGGTTTAATGGAGAGGACTTCGTTGAAGAAGCTTTCAAAAAGGGTGCTTCAGGTGCCGTTGTTTCAAAAAACTTTACTGCAAAGTCTCGAAATATAGTTATAGTTGACGATACGCTTGAAGCTCTTGGCAAGTTTGCGGCACACCATAGAAACAGGTTGAGGAATACGAAAGTGGTGGCAGTTACCGGTTCAACCGGCAAGACAACGACAAAGGAGATGATTTTTTATGCGCTTAAAGGTTCGTTCAGATGCCACAGAAACCCCAGGAGTTTCAACAACTTTATCGGTGTGCCCCTGACAATCCTTCAGGCTGATGACAGTACGGATGTTTTGATATCAGAAGTCGGTACCAATCATCCGGGAGAGATAGAGAGGTTAACCAGAATAGTGAGACCACACATTGCAATCATTACATCAATAGGCAGGTCACATCTCCAGTTTTTTGGTTCAGTAGAGAGTGTTGCAAGAGAAAAGGCGGCAATTCTTGACTTTTTTGACGGACCGGGAATTGCAATAATAAACGAAGATACAGGTTTCAAAGAGCTTCTCTCCGGAAAAGCCCGTAAAACCCTGACCGTGTCAGTAAAGAACAAAAAAGCTGACTTCTACGGAGAAGTAGAATACCTGGATTATGAAAGGGTGGTCTTTATTGTGAACGGAGAGCATAGAGTGGAGCTCAGACCGGGTGGATATGGAACGGTCTATGGAGCCCTTTTTGCACTCGCCGTGGCTGGTGAGCTCGGCGTCCAGCTGGAAGAAGCACTCACGAATCTGCAGGAATTCCGCGGCGTGGGTATGAGAAAAGAGGTTTTGCAGGTAAAAAACTTCAGGATACTGAATGACGCGTACAACGCAAATCCTGATTCCATGGAGGATTTTCTCAAGACCCTTTTGCCGTTCAGAGAAAAGGTAGTTCTCGTGCTTGGAGACATGCTTGAACTTGGCGACTTTTCCGAAAGTTATCACAGAGAAATCGGTAAAAAAATCAAAGAATTAGGATTCAGAAAACTCATAACGATTGGTAATTTTTCGAAATTTTACAATATCGAGGCGGGAGAGCTTGAGATAAATGAGCACCTTGATAGTCATGACGAAGTGGCAGAGATGCTTTCGCGTATGGATGGAGAGGTTTTTGTGGCACTCAAGGCATCAAGAGCAATGGAACTTGAAAAAATTATTGAAAAACTGAGGAGGATGTAAATGTTTTACCACATCTTCTATCCGCTGGCAAAATATTCGATTGTTTTCAACCTTTTCAGGTACATAACCTTCAGAACGATGTACGCCTCGGTTACTGCTTTCGTTTTGACAATGATCTTCCTGCCGATTTTCATCAAAAAGGTGAAGATGCCGGAGAAAATTTACAAGTATGCACCTGAGACGCACAGGAAAAAGGAGGGAACGCCAACTGGCGGAGGAATTGTCTTTGTGATCTCTGTGATAATTGCAACTCTTCTTTGGGCAAACTTAAAAAATCTTTTTGTTCACACTGCTATGATTGTAACGGTTTATCTTGGACTCTTCGGTTTTATAGATGACTGGACGAAATTGAAAGGGAGCTCTGAGAAGCGAGGACTTCCGGCATGGGCAAAGATTGTGGGACATTTTCTGCTCTCCCTTTTCGTTGTCTTTATGATTTACAAAATTTACCCTGCTGGGGTGAGGACAAAAACACAGTTTTTGATTTTTAAAAACTTTTTCATAGATTTCGGACCGCTTTACATTGTTTTCATAATGCTTGTTTTTATAGGCTCGACAAACTCTGTAAATCTGACAGACGGGCTTGATGGACTTGCAGCGGGTGCTGCCATCCCAACACTTGGAGTGTTCCTTATCATCGCCTACACCACAGGACACAAGATCCTATCGAATTACCTTCATATTTTTTACATCAACGGAGCCGGTGAGCTTTCTATATTTGTTGGTTCTTTTCTCGGAGCACTGCTTGGATTTCTCTGGTACAACGCTCATCCTGCCGAGGTTTTCATGGGCGATACGGGATCCCAATCAATTGGCGGGGCACTCGGAATCGTTTCAATTTTAACAAAGCAAGAGTTTTTGCTTGCAGTGGCTGGATTCCTCTTTGTTGCCGAAGCTCTATCCGTGATCATTCAGGTGCTGTACTTCAAATTAACAGGTGGAAAGAGAGTGTTTAAAAAATCTCCTATTCATCACCATTTTGAAGAGCTTGGCTGGCACGAGAACAAAATCGTTGTCCGTTTCTGGATCATCTCTGCAATATTTGCGGTAATAGCAATCTCAACTTTGAAAATACGATGAGAGGTTTCAGGGAAAGTATATCTAGTAAAAGGGTAACCGTTGTAGGAGCTGGTGTTTCCGGTCTCTCTGCCATCAGGCTTCTTTTGAGACTCGGATGCGGGAAAATTTTTGTCTCTGACAAAAATTTTCCCGCATCCGTAAACCTTGAATTTTTCTCATCACACGGAATAGATTTTGAAATCGGTCACTCTGCGAGGATCTTTAACTCCGACCTTGTGATCCTCAGTCCGGGTGTGAAGATCGGTCAGTATCCCTTCTATTCCCTGAAAGATCTGGCAATTCCGTTCATGGGAGAACTTGAGCTCGGCTACAGGTTTACATCAGGTAGATTTATTGCCGTTACAGGCACAAATGGAAAATCTACGGTGGTAACACTTATTTCAAAAATGCTCGATGGGGCTATTCCAGCGGGAAATATCGGATCACCACTCACAGAGTATGCCTTCAAGGAAGGGACTTTTGTCCTCGAAGTTTCAAGCTTTCAATTGATGACAATAGTTGACTTCAAGCCTGATATATCGGTAATAACGAACATTGATCAGGATCATCTTGACTGGCATTCGAGCATGGAAGAGTATGTTCGTGCAAAGTATCGAATTTTTGAGAATCAGGGTAGAGATGATTTCCTGATATTGAACTACGACGATGAGCTTACGAGGAGAGCTGCTGATATTGCGCAGTCTCAGGTTTTATTTTTCAGTTTGAAAGAGAAGCTAAACGCCTATGTGGATGGTGGCATCCTAACAGTTAGCTTACCCGATGGCAGAAAATTTGAAATAGTTAAGGCGAGGGAGCTTCTGGTTGTGGGAGAGCACAACATCCAAAACGCACTTGCTGCTTCGCTTGCGGCAATTCTTGCAGGTGCTTCCCCGGAAAGAGTCCGCGAGGTACTGAAGAATTTCAGAGGTCTTCCGCACAGAATTGAGTTTGTGGGAGAGTTCAGCGGAGTGAGGGTTTACAACGATTCCAAAGCCACAAATCCCCACGCTGTCAGAGGCTCTTTGAGTGCGTTTGATAGAAATGTTATCCTCATCCTTGGCGGTGAGGAAAAGTTTCTCGATTATACTCCCTTGATTCCCCATATAAAAGAAAAAGTCAAGGCAATAGTAGTGTTTGGCAAAAATAGTCCTACCCTTGAGCAGGTTTTTAAGGGTGTTTCCCGACTTTTGAAAGCAAAGAATTTAAAAGAGGTTGTGGAGCTTTCCTTCGAAGTGGCGGAGCCGGGTGATGTGATACTTTTTGCCCCCGGTACATCGAGCTTTGATATGTTTAAAAATTACAAAGAAAGAGGGGAGAGATTTAAAGATGAAGTCAAAAGATTTATTCGCAGATGAGTTTTCGGAAACAAGGGAGCATCCTGCTGAAAGAGAGGAGAGGAGGGCAGAGAGGAAGAGGGGTTTTGACTGGACCGTATTTTTTATACTAAGTGCAATTGTTGTAGTCGGTTTGGTGATCACCCCCAGTGCCGGATACTTCAAATTGCTTGAGAAGAGTACGGGTTATTTGCAGTATCTCCTTGACCATATCGTTAGAGTGGTGATCGGTGTTTTCACCGGATTCGTTTTTTACCTGATCAGCCCTCGTGTTTTGATTAGAAACAGGTTTGTGTTTGTTGGTTTTTCTGTGCTTTTCCTGATTCTTGTGCTCATATTCTCGCCCTATAAGTATCATAGATGGCTTGTCATTGGTCCCGTAACATTCCAGCCATCTGAGTTTGCCAAGCTTGCGATTCTCCTCTATGTTGCAGGATTTACTGCAAAGGGCTTACAGAGGGATAGGAGTATCGTCAGGAACTTTCTCAAGCCCATGTTGATTGTAGGATTGAATGTGTTTTTCATTCTCGTTGAGCCCAATGTTTCTACTTCTGTAATTCTTGTAACAATAGCAACGGCTCAGCTGTTTGTTGGTGGTTTGAGGTTTAAGTCGGTCCTTGTATTTGTTGCGTTTGCGCTGCTTGTTACATCTGCCGGGATAAGGTTGTCAGCCAATGCCCGCGAGAGATTTGAGAATTTTATCAATAAAAAGCACCTTATGAAGGGGGAACAGGTTTACTATGCGAGGCAGGCGATCAAAAATGGTGGTTTCGTCGGTGTGGGGATCGGTAAGGGCTCACACAAGTTTTACTATCTTTTGAGGCAGGCGGACACGGATTTTGTTTACGCCGTTATAGGTGAGGAGATGGGATTTGTGGGAACTGCAGGTGTCCTTGCCCTGTTTCTTGCCCTTTATTTCTTTGTTATAAAGAGGATAACGCGTTTTTACAGGGATATGGAATACAGGGTGCTCGCCTTTGGAATAGTTTTCACATTTGTGTTATATGCATTTATAAACATGGCGACATCACTTGGATTTATACCGGCAACCGGGGTGCCCATGCCATTTGTCAGTTATGGCGGTAGTGCTATGATGATAAATATGGCACTTGCCGGGATTCTGCTCAGGATACTGAGGGAGAAAAATGCTTGAGACATTGATAATATCCACAGGTGCCACAGGTGGGCATATTTTTCCGGCAATCGTTGTGGCAAATTTTGCAAAAGAAATTGGTCTTCAGGTGAAAATCATTATGTCAAGTCCACGAATAGACTTAGATGTTGGTGATTTTGAAATCCACATGGTGCCGAGTGCTCCCATAGTGGGCAAAAAGGCTAATCTGGCAATAAATTTATTGAAAAATTTTGCCGGAACCCTTAAAAGTATGCCTATGACACTAAAATTTAAAAATAATGGTGTTTTGCTCGCAACCGGCGCCTTTCCCAGTGTACCACCACTCGTTTCAGCTAAACTATCCGGCATGGATTTCTATCTGATGGAACAGAATGTCATCCCCGGAGCCACGGTCAAAACCTTTGCATCAAAGGCAAAAGCTGTTTTTACCTCATTTCCGGAAACAGGCGATTATCTCGGCAATGCAAGGGTGATATTCACCGGAAATCCGGTAAGAAACCTTCGCTTTTATCCTGATGCAAAGAAAAATGTCGGCATCCCTGAAGACATGAAGGTCGTACTCGTTATCGGCGGCTCACAGGGAGCACGCCATCTTGCTGAAGTTGCACTCAATACCGCAAAACTGGTGAAAAACACTTTTTTCTTTATCCAGTGTGGCAAAGCCAACCTGGAATTTTTCAAAAGGTATGGACTGGTTGGTGATAACTACCGGATTGAACCGTTTTACACTGACATGGGGCTTATGTACTCGCTTGCAGATGTTGTGGTATCGCGGGCAGGGGCGGGAACAATTTTTGAGGTATTGAAATTCAGAAAGCCGTTGATTCTCGTGCCTCTTGAGCTCGCTCATGGACATCAGATTGAAAACGCCAGATCGCTCGAAAGACGCGGCGCAGCAAAAGTTGTCCTCGAAAGTCAGCTCACTCCCAAAAAGCTTGCGAGTTTGATTGACGAAGTATTGGAAAGTGATGCTGAGAAAATGTTGGAAGTTCAGAAGGAGTTCGCACCAGAAAAGCCGGAGGAGAAAATCGTAAAAACCATACTGGAGGATACAAAATGATTTTTAACACGAAGTTTTTCAAAAATAGATACCAGAAGATCCACATGGTGGGCATTGGCGGATCTGGAATGAGCGGAATTGCGGAAGTTTTGCACAATCTCGGTTTTATCATAACAGGTTCTGACTTAAAAAAATCAGATGTTACCAGAAGGCTCGAAGATCTCGGAATCAAGATATTTTACGGACACAGGGCGCAAAATGTTGAAGGTGCGCAGATTGTTGTCATCTCCACAGCCATACCTGAGACCAACCCTGAAGTACAGGCGGCACGAGAATCGGGTATTCCGGTTATCAGGAGAGCTGAGATGCTGGCTGAGCTGATGAGGATGAAGTATTCTGTTGCAGTTTCAGGATCACACGGCAAGACGACCACGACTTCCATGATTGGCACTGTGCTTGAAAAAGCAGGTTATGATCCAACCCTGATTATTGGTGGAAGGCTCAGGACCCTTGGCTCTGGTGCCAAACTCGGACAGAGTGATTTTCTCGTCGCTGAAGCAGATGAGTCTGATGGGTCATTTTTGATGCTTTTTCCCACTCTCGCTGTCATAACCAATATTGACAGGGAACATCTCGACACTTACGGAGATTTTGAGAACTTAAAGAAAGCCTTTGTCAAGTTTGCAAACAGTGTGCCCTTTTACGGAGCAGCCATTGTGAATCTCGATGATCCCAACAATCAGGACATACTTCCTGACATCAAAAAGAGGTTGATCACCTATGGGCTGAAGCGGCAGGCTGATATTTACGCAAGGGATGTGGAGCTAAAAGGCACGGGCTCGAAGTTCAGAGTTTTTAAGGGAGACAGGGAAATTATTCAGGCTGAACTGAAGATACCTGGAATCCATAATGTAAAAAATGCACTTGCTGCCTTTGCTGTGGGCCTTGAGATGGATATTGACCCGGAGAAGATTCGAGACGCTCTGAAAGAGTTCCCAGGCGTCATGAGACGCATGGAGTTCAAAGGTAAGGTCAGGGAGATCACTTTTATGGATGATTATGGTCATCATCCTTCTGAGATTGATGCAGTGCTCGAAACTCTTGGAAAATTCTGGGAAGGTAGAATCGTTGTGATTTTCCAGCCTCACAGGTACTCGCGGACGAAATTACTCTACCATGAATTTGGCAAAGTGTTCCACGAGGCGGATCTTGTCGTTGTAACAAAGCTTTACCCTGCTGGAGAAAAGCCCATTCCAGGTGTGGATTCCTCGCTGATCTACGAAGAAATTAAAAAATCTGGCCACAGATGCGTGTATCTCATCGAAGACAGGGATGAGATAAAGAAATTTTTAAAGGAGAATTTGAAGCCCGGAGATCTCGTTTTAACACTCGGTGCAGGGGATGTCTGGAAAATCGGTGAAGAATTGATGGCTGAATTGGAACAATGAATATTTTGCATAACATAGACATATCGAGACTGACGACCATGGGTGTCGGTGGTACTGTGAAGTATTACGCCGAACCTGTGGATGCAGGGGAGCTGAACACACTGATACAGTGGGCTCAGGATAGGGATAAAGAGGTATTTATTCTGGGTGGCGGATCAGATGTGATTTTTGATGACAGAGAGTTTGATATGCTCGTCATCAATATGAAGAACTTTGAGAATCTGGAGTATCAGGATTCAGAGGTTGTCGCAGGTGCGGGTGTAATTTTGAATAAACTTATTCGTGAGAACGCAGTTCGTGGTCTTTCTGGCATGGAAGAGCTATATGGCATACCGGGAACAGTCGGTGGGGCAATTACAAAAAACGCAGGGGCACACGGCCGCGAAATAAAAGATGTGCTTTCGTGGGCAAAAGTTATAGTGGACATCGGAACCGTTGAAAAACTTTCGGTCAATGAGCTGGGCCTTGAATACAGGGAGTCCAGCTTTGAAGGAATTTTGATCGAAGCCGGTTTTAGACTTACGGAAAGTTCTCCTGAGTCGGTACAGAATTCCATGAAAGAATTTTTAAAGAGAAGAAATGCAACCCAGCCCAAAGGCAAAACCGCAGGGTGTATTTTCAAAAACCCTGAGCCGGGCCTGTCAGCCGGTTATCTGCTTGATCAGGCTGGCATGAAAGGCTACAGAATCGGTGATGCCATGTACTCCACTGTTCACGCCAATTTCATTGTAAATCTCGGCAGTGCAAGGGCTGAACACATATTTGAGCTCATTGATACCGGTAAAAGGGCAGTTTTTGAAAAATTTGGAGTCAAACTCGAAGAGGAGGTGGTCATAATAAGATGAAAGGTTTGATGGTTATTGCTTTTCCTGTAATCGTTGCCTTTGTCTTTTTATTCCCTGCCATCAGGAAGGCAACATTCAGCAAAATAATAAAAGAGAAGCCGACTTTGAAGGAAATAATCCAGGAATATGCACCTGAAATCAGTAAAAAGGTCAGGGAGATCAGACAGGATACCGTGTATCTCACAGATGGTAAGATTCTGATATTCGGAAAGGGCTGGTATGTTGAGAGAGTGAAGGTGGCAAGGAAGCTGCTTAAGAGTGGAGTAAAGGCAAAGATCATTGATCTCTCAGTGCCGGGTTACGCACTGATAAAAACCGGGGGTAGGAGATGAAGATCAATGTCCTGAATATCGGGTCAAATTTTATATCATGTGTTTCGGCTGATGTGCAGCCGGATGAGAAGGGTGAGCCCACGAGTGTCAGAATCACGAGTTACGGAATATCCAGAAGCGAGGGTGTAACAGAAGGCTACATGACCGCACGTGATAAGTTCAAACATTCAGTTTCCGAAGCTTTGAGAAAGATGTCTGGTGAACAGGGCGAAGATTTCAAGGATTTCTATGTCGCCATAACCGGCACACACATAAAGGGCAAAGAACAGGCGGTTCAGAGAGCATGGGCAAGTGAAATGCATGTTATTGCACCGGGAGACATTGAAACGATTATGGAATCCTCAAGATCCATTTCAATTTCACCCGACCATGTAATCATCAGCATCCATCCCAATGAATTTCAAATTGATGATCACACAAAGGCTGTTAATCCACTGGGGATGAAAGCAAGAAAACTGGAGATGAAGTCCTATGTCATGTACAGCGAGTCCAGCAGGCTGGAGAATCTGAAGAGCGCACTTTCAGAGCTCGGGATCACGCCTGTGGGCTTCTTCTTTCAGCCAGTTGCTGCCGGATACGCAGTTATGTCCCCCTCTGATCTGAATTTCGGTATATCCGTTTTGATTGATATCGGCCATTCCACAACTGATGTTGCCATCTGGAAATCCGGCTCACTCGTGAGAGCGAGGTCAATTCCAATTGCTGGCATGCACATAACAAAAGACATTATGGTCGGACTCAACATCAAAAATTTTAAGGCTGCAGAAAGGCTCAAATTGACACACGGAATCGCCCATGAGGATCTCGTCATGGACGAAGAGACGATTAAAATTTCTGAGCTCAAGAGTGGGAATTCCGTGGACATCCCCCGCAAAGTACTGGCAAGGATCATCTATGCAAGACTTTACGAAATATTTTACCATGTGAAAAATGAGGTCAACGGCTACAGAGACAAGGAATCCACGCCGATGAATGTGGTTCTCGTCGGTGGCTCAGCGAACATCGAAGGTATTGAGAAAGTTGCCCAGGAAGTTCTCAATTCTCCAGTTACAGTTGGTGAGATTATGGGATTTGCCAATCTCCCACAGGAATTGAAGTGGACATCGTTTGCATCCACACTGGGTACTGTCAGACTCGTGATCAGAAATAAGATGCTTTTCGGTGGTATCACGAGAGAGAAAACAGAGGACACGACAAACAAGGTCAAATCCATATTTTCAAAGTTGAAAAACATTTTTAAACCGTTTATCGACGAGTTCTAAAAAGGGGTATAGAAAATGGCAGATGTAAAAATCACAATATCGGAAAAAGAGTTTAGCAAGAGCTCGATAATCAAAGTTGTGGGGATAGGGGGAGGAGGCAATAATGCCATAAATTACATGGTCAAAATGGGGTTAACAGGAGCTGAACTGATAGCAGCCAACACAGACAGGCAGGTACTCGACAATTCTCTTGCGCCCACCGTTATTCAGCTCGGTCCACAGCTGACAAAGGGGCTGGGAGCAGGTGGTGACCCTGAGATCGGAAGAAAAGCAATGGAAGAGTCAGCAGACGAATTCAGGAAGGTTCTGGAAGGCGCTCAGATGGTTTATCTCACCGCAGGTATGGGGGGAGGAACAGGGACAGGTGGTATCCCGGTCGCTGCTGAAATTGCTAAATCCATGGGACTTGTTACCGTTGCCATAGTTACAAAACCCTTCAGTTTCGAGGGAAAGTACAGGATGGAAAAGGCCGAGGAGGGGATCAGGGAACTCAAAGAAAAAGTTGATACGCTGATCGTTATTCCCAACGACAAAATCCTCGAAATGGTGGATGTGCCAATGGAACAGGCATTCAGCCTCGCCGACGAGGTCCTGTACAAGGCTGTGAAAGGAATACTCGACCTCAAATGGAAAGCTGGAAGGATCAACCTCGATTTTGCAGACATCAAAACTGTGATGTCAGAGCGCGGTTACGCTATCATGGGAATAGGGGTTGGTGAAGGAGACAACAGAGCGTTAAAAGCTGCTGAAAACGCAATATTCAGCCCACTTCTTGATGAATATTCCATAAGGGGCGCCAAGGCTGTGCTGGTCAACATAAAAGCCAGTGAAAACATTCTGACGAGCGAGGTCAACGATATTAACAAGTTCATCCAGTCTCAGGCAAAAGATGGAGACCACGAGCCCAATTACTTCTTCGGACTCACCTACGATAACGAACTCGGCGATAAGATTGAGGTAACCCTTATCGCGACAGGTATCAGCAGGGTTGAAAAAAGCAAGGTTTTCTCGCCTCCGAAGCCCGAAAAAGTCAACTCCGAGGTTGTAGAGTTGAAACTCGAAGATAGGGATATCCCCGCATATGAGAGGCTCGGCATAAATATCTTTTCGGGCGTTGATGAAGATGTGATAGACTCAATTTTCTGAATCAACCGAAGACCGATTTTCCATTAACATCCACTTTACTTTTGCAAAACCCGGCGGACCCCCCTTTGAATAACGGCCTGTGAGGATTAAACTATAAAAAACGGAGGTTTGAAATGGCACTCGTAACGATGAAAGAAATCCTTCAGGAGGCTTCCGGTAAGGGTTACGGAGTCGGAGCTTTCAATATTAACAATCTCGAGTTTCTAAAAGCAATTATTGAGGCTGCCGAGGAAGAGAGATCGCCTGTTATCATTGCCGTAAGTGAAGGTGCCATGAAGTATGCCGGGATTGAATACCTTGCTGAAATGGTAAAGATCGCTGCTCAACAGACAGATATTCCTGTTGCCCTTCATGTGGACCATGGAAAGCACTGGGAGGTGATCGTCTCGGCTATAAGATACGGTTTCACATCTGTAATGATAGATGCATCTGACAAAAGCTTTGAGGAAAATGTCAGAATAACCTCGAAAGTAGTCGATCTTGCACACGCCGTTGGTGTAACAGTTGAAGCAGAAATAGGAAGGTTGAAGGGTGTTGAAGACATAGTGAATGTCAGTGAGAGGGAAGCGGTGCTTACTGATCCGGACGAGGCGAAAGAATTTGTGGAACAGACCGGAGTGGATGCCCTTGCCGTGGCAGTTGGCACATCCCATGGCGCCTACAAGTTCAGGGGTGAGCCCAGGCTGGATATCGAAAGGATTAAGAAGATCAGGGATCTTGTGAAAATCCCCCTCGTTTTACACGGCGCGAGTGGAGTTATTCCAGAAATAGTGGAAATTGCTGAAAAATACGGTGCTGAGCTGAAAGGTGCAAAAGGTGTACCCGATGACCAGATCAAAGAAGCAATAAAGGCGGGTATTGCAAAGATAAACATTGATACGGATCTGAGACTCTCCTTCCTCGCCGGTGTTAGAAAGTTTTTATATGAAAATCCGGATGTCTTTGATCCGAGAAAGTATCTCGGTGAGGGTATGAAGTATGTCAGAGAAACTGTAAGAGCGAAGATGAAGCTTTTCGGTTCAAGTGGAAGGGCATGATCAGGGGAGTCAGGGGAGCCATAACATGTGATAACAATTCGAGAGAGGAGATCCTGGAAAGAACTCAGGAACTACTGAGAGAAATATTTGCGAGAAACGGGATAGACACCGGGTCGATTAGCGCCATAATCTTTACTGCCACAAAGGACCTTGATGCCGCCTTCCCTGCAGAGGGCGCAAGGCTCATGGGGCTTGACCGTGTCCCTCTGCTTGATATGCAGCAGATGGATGTTAAAGGCTCACTTCCAATGACCATAAGAGCGCTTGTCCTCTTTGAGACGGAAAAAACACAGGATGAGATAAAACATGTTTACCTGAGAGATGCAAAAAACTTGAGGAGTGACCTGAATGATTAAAGTTGCATTTCAGGGAGAAAAAGGTGCCTATTCCGAGGAAGCTGCCTACAAATTTTTCAACGGCAGGGAGATTGAGACATATCCCTGTTTTTCGTTTCAGGAGGTTGTGGATCTCGTTCAGAACGGAGAAGTTGATTTCGGTGTCCTGCCAATTGAGAACACAGTTGCAGGTTCCATTACCCAGAGTTACGACCTGCTTTTTTCATCGGCACTTCATGTTTACGGTGAAGTTACAATAAAAGTTTCTCACAACCTCCTTTCTGTCGAAGGCGCATCACAGAAGACGATAAAATATGTGATCTCTCATCCTCAGGCACTGGCACAGTGTGAAAATTATCTGAGGAGAAAGGGGTTAACTGCCATTCCCGAGTTTGATACGGCTGGAAGTGCGAGAAAGATCAGGGAGATGAATGATCCGGCTTACGCGTGCATTGCATCACGCAGAGCAGCAGAGATTTACGGCTTAAAAATTATAGACGAATCAATCGAAGACTTTCCCTGGAATTACACGAGATTTTTTATCCTTTCCCGTGAGGAACCCGAAAAAGGGGATTATAACAAGACTTCCATTGTTTTCTCCACGAGGCACAAGCCGGGTGCACTTCTGAGCTGTCTCGAAGCCTTTGCAAAAAGGGGTATTAATCTTACAAAAATCGAGTCAAGACCAGACAAAAATACCCCGTGGCGGTATGTTTTTTACCTGGACTTTGAAGGTCACATATCTGAGCCTGAGGTTGAAGAGGCACTGATCGAGCTACTCAAAATAGCCACATTCGTCAAAGTCCTTGGCTCCTATCCAGGAGAAAAGAGATGAAGATAGGTATAGTGGGACTCGGTCAGATAGGAGGATCTCTTGCCCTTGCGTTGAAAAAAACGGGCAAATACACAGTTTACGGAACCGACATATCAGGGGAGATCCTGAAAGCGATCGCAGACAAAATCGATGGGGTTACAACAAATATTGAAGATCTGAAATCCAGTGTGGATCTCGTTGTTCTTGCAGTCCCGATTGAGACTATCAAAAAGATACTCCCTTCTTTTAGAGGTTTTAATGGCATTGTGATGGATACTGGAAGCACAAAGTTTGAGGTAATGGAAGAGGCTAAGAGACACGAAATTAAGTTTGTGGGAGGACATCCTCTGGCTGGAACGGAGAAGAAGGGACCCGAAAGCTGGTCTGAATCCCTTTTTGTGGGCTCTGATTTTTTCCTGACCGGTAATTTGAGAAGAAAGGACAGGAAAATCGTGGAAGAGGTTGTTAGAGATACCGGCGCAAATCCTGTCTGGATAGAGCCTGAGATACACGACCGTGTGATGGCATACACGAGTCACATGCCTTATGTCGTCGCCCTTGCTCTCACTCACCTCTCTGCTAAATACGGCAAATTCTGGGGTCCTGGAATGAAATCTACCACAAGACTTGCAGCGCAAAATCCAGAAATGGCACTGGATATCCTGCTCACAAACAGAAAAAACATTGAAGATGCACTACAGGACTTTTCTAATGTTTTGATGGAACTCAAAATCCTTTTGAGAAATCCTGAAGAACTCAGGGAATTTTTGAGAAAAATACATCAAAAGAGGAGAGAAATTGATGGCTAACTGGGAACTTTTAAAGGAACTTTTGAACGCACCGGGTATTCCGGGTCAGGAAGATAAAATAAGAGAGATTGTGATCAGGGAGCTTGGTAACATTGCCGATGATTGGTATGTGGATCCACTCGGGAATGCAATTTTTCACTTTAAGGGAGAAGGTCCGGTTTTCCTTATCGACGCGCACATGGACGAAGTGGGTTTCATGGTCTCGAAAATCGAGAAGGATGGCTTTCTGCGAGTTGTTCCTGTTGGCGGAATTCCTCCTGAGAACGCATATTCTCAGAGAGTTATCATCTGGGGAAGAGAACAGGTTTACGGTATATTTGGATCCATTCCTCCCCATGTCAGGAAAGACAAAAACGGGCCTTCTATTCCGGAGATCGAAGAGCTCTTTGTGGATACCGGATTGGATGAGGACACATTAAAGAAACTCGTTTCACCGGGAGATCCAGTTACATTTGACACAGGTGCAGTTGAAAAAGAAAATGTCATTTATGGTAAGGCTTTTGATGACCGTGTCGGTATTTTTGTAATGATTGAAGCAGTAAAGAATGCCAGCAGGAGAAGCGTGGATCTATTCCTCGTTGCTGCGGCACAGGAGGAACTGGGTATGAGGGGAGCAAGGACAGCTGCGTCAGAGATAAAACCCTTTATAGCTGTTGCTCTTGAAGGAACAGTCGCAATGGATCTTCCCGGTGTGCCTGAACACAAAAAACTGGCAAGACTCGGTGACGGACCTGAGATCAGGATGTCTGATCGCTCCTTCGTTGCATCGAAAAAGTGGGTTGAATTTATCTCATCAGTTGCGAGACAAAGGGACATTAAACACCAGATAATCGTAAAAAGGGTTGGCGGAACAGACGCCTCCGTAATTCAGCTCACCGGCAGCGGTGTTCATACAACTGCTATCTCCGTGCCTGTTAGGTACATCCACAGTGCAAATAGCCTGGCTTTGAAAAGCGATATAGAGGAGACTATAAAACTCGTCTCCGCACTCATTGAGGAAGGAGGCGGATTTGTTTAGAGCGGTAATCTTTGACCTCGGCAATACCCTCATCAAATTTACAGGTGATCTGCACGAAACGAATATACAGGGTGTAAAACTCATGCACAGGGTTCTTTCACTTGAAGGAATCCATGTGGACTTTGAAAGACTTTTGAAAGTGTGGACAAAAGAAAGAGTTGAAGCCTATATTCGGGCGAGTGCAACGCTGGTAGAGGTAACTGCAGATCAGGTTTTTGATCGAATCACGCAACTTTTGAAAATAGAAGGTCTAAACGGTGATTTGAAAAAGCGCGCCGTTGATGCTTTTTTTACTCCGGAAATTGAAAAATACATCCTTTTACCCGGGACCCGTGAAACCTTTGACTTTTTGAGATCGAAAAAGATCAGGATCGGCTTAATATCAAACACATCCTGCCACAGATTCGTGGAAAGAATTTTGAGAAAATTCCAGCTCGACGGTTACTTCGATGTCGTAATGTCATCAGCTGGGGAGGGAATTAGAAAACCGAATCCTGAGATTTTCAGAAGAGCGCTTGAAAGATTGGATGCCGAGCCCCGGGAAACTCTCATGGTGGGTGACCTTCTGGAGCAGGATGTCAAAGGAGCCCATTCAGCCGGTATAAAAGCCGCCCTCATCGGAGATCTTCATCAGGGAAGTGAAAAGCCGGATTACATCATCCATAATCTGCCCGAACTTAAAGATATTGTAACGAACCCTGAAGACTGAAATATCCCTCGCAGTTGTCTGCTCATACTCCGCATGTCCTATTGCCTTTTCAGCAGTGTGAATGAAATTTTATCTCCCTGCAGGAAATTCCCTGTCGAGAGGATACTCCTTTTCAATCCCTCTGCTCTGGTTTAAGCGGCTGATTAAACTTATAATTTGTATTCGGCATTCTTTTTTCCCCGGAGGTGATGACATGAGGGTTATCGAAAAGATTAACGAAATGATGAAAACATCTGAAAAATTAAGACTTGAGGGGAAGACCATAGGATTTGTCCCCACCATGGGTGCCCTTCATGAGGGTCATTTATCCCTTGTAAGAATGGCAAGAAAAGACAACGACATAGTGGTTGTTTCCGTTTTTGTCAACCCCACGCAGTTCGGACCCAATGAGGATTTTGAGAAATATCCCAGGGACTTTGAGGGTGATCGCAGGAAACTTGAAAGAGAAAATGTTGACATCGTCTTTTACCCCTCTGCAGATGAGATGTATCCGGAAGGTTACAAAACCTATGTCGAAGTTGAAGATATTACCACCCGGCTGTGCGGTGCGTTCAGACCCGGACACTTTAGAGGTGTTACAACTGTAGTTACAAAGCTGTTCAACATCGTCAAACCCCACAGGGCGTATTTCGGAAAAAAAGATTACCAGCAGTTCAAAGTGATTAAAAGGATGGTCGCTGATCTGAACATGGGAATAGAAATAATCCCGGGCGAGATTGTTAGAGAACCTGACGGACTCGCCATGAGCTCGAGAAATCAGTATCTGTCCCCTGAAGAGAGAAAGGACGCTCTTGCCCTTTACAAATCCCTTCAGCTTGCCAGAGAATTAATTGAAAGCGGTGAGAGAGATCCGCGTGCCATAAGGGAGAAAATGATCGAATTTATCAAATCACATCCACATGTAACGAAGATTGATTATGTCGAAATAGTTGATCCAGAGAATTTCCTGCCAGTTGAAAAAATTGAGGACGGAACACTCATTGCCCTTGCCGTGTGGGTGGGGTCAACAAGACTGATTGACAACATGGAGGTGAAACTCAGGTGAAAATATGGATTCTCAAATCAAAAATTCATAGAGCGCGCATAACCGACAAGAATTTGAATTACGAGGGTAGTCTGACACTTGATCAGGATTACATGGACAGGGTGGGCCTTTTCCCATATGAAAAGGTCGAAGTTTACAACATAGCAAACGGAGCAAGATTTTCAACTTACATAATTCCGGGCGACCGTGGTAAAGGTGAGGTTGTCCTCAACGGAGCCGCTGCACGCCTCGGCGAAATCGGTGACCCTGTCATAATTGCTGCCTATGCACTCGTGGACGACTCAGAAGCCAGGGATTTTAAACCCAGAATCCTCAGATTTGACGACTCAGGCAACCCCATTTTGAACTGAGGCAGGTTGAACCTTACAACCTGAAAAGGAGGTCACAGTGCTGGGACTGATCACTTTTCTCATCATAAAGATGCCCTTTTATGTGATTGAACCACAGATAAAAGTGGAGGATTCAGCAGTCGTTGTCTCCATCAAAAGCGACCACCTGTTGAAAATGCCGAACATCTATTTCTCCGGAGAGTCAGAAGTTACTCAGAGTATCGGCGTGGAAGCCTTTGAACCGAGATACCTTCACAATATCTGGTATAGGGACACAGTAGATACATTTTTTGAGTTCAGATTGACACACATTAGACCGGGTGAAGTCTATTACTTTCAGATAGAGGCAACTGATATCGAAAAGGGGAAGGAAATAACTTCTCGCGGATACAAATTCCGGGTCGTAGAACGAAGAGGTAAATGGCAGCAGGGTGTCGTTATAGACCTTGGTCCTTATCTCGGAGACCTTACTGAAAACAGCGTAACCATTGCATGGAAAACCAATCTTCCCTCTGCAGGTGAGGTGATTCTCGATAACGGGAAAATCTTTAAAGACAGTAGTCTATCGACATGGCACAGGGTAAAAATTCCAGACCTTAAATACGGTAAGAGCTACATTTACAGAATAAGATGCGTTGCGGAAAGCGATACATTCGAGACGAGGTTGTACAGGTTTAGAATTCCGGATCCTTACAACTTCAAATTTTCTGTTTGTGGTGATACGAGGGCAAGCTGGAAGACGCCGGGAACCAGAGAGAGGATCAACGGAGTAAATGTGCATGTTTTAAGAAGAATTGCAGTTGAAAGCTACAGGGACAGCGCTGCTTTCATGATAGTGGTCGGGGATCTGATAAGAGGATACACGGATGATACAAGCTTTGTGCGAATCATGTATGAAACATGGTTGTGGGCAATTGAACCTGTGTCACCGTTTCTGCCGATCTTCACGGTTATGGGCAATCATGATGCCGGAGCTCCTTTGGTAAAAGCTGGAAAGAGGGCTTATTACGATCCACCCCCACCCCACAGTGCAGAAAACTACTGGCAGATCTACTTCCCGAATCCCGAAAATGGCCCCCAAAACAGAAAAGGACATCCTCCTTACGCAGGCAATGTTTACAGCCTCAGGTTCGGACCAGCTATTTTTGTGGTTTTGAACACAGACTACAACCAGAGGGTGAGTGGTGATACGATTTTTTCAGTTAGATTGGACGATATTCAGTACAGATGGGCGGATAGTCTTTTGAGTGAGACAAAGGTGCCTTACAGATTCGTTTTCTGGCATGAACCCCTGATGCCTTCGGGATCACACCGGGGCTCAGCCCTTGATACCCATCCAGAGGCAAGGGATTCAGCGGCAGCTTTACTTTTTAATCACTCAGTAACAGCTCTTTTCAATGCCCATGAGCATGTGTATGCGAGAGTCTCGGTCAAGCCTGAATACTTTTATGGATCAAAAATTTTCCAGAATTTGCTTAGAAAATCAGAGCCCGGTAGTTTTTACCAGATCATCAGCGGAGGTGGTGGGGCTCCTGCCGGGTTTGAAGAAATGGCTCGTTATGTCGAAAAATTCAGTTACGAGTACCATTTTGTGGTTGTTGAAGTTACAGATCATGCAGTAAAATTTAAAGTGAAAAACTTGCTTGGCTGGACAATAGATGAGGGTTGTCTGAGTGGCTGCTATTGAGGTTAAGAACCTTCATAAAAGTTACGGCAGGACGAGAGCTTTGAATGGTGTCAGTTTTGAAGTGAATGAAGGGGAGATTTTTGCCCTTCTTGGCCCCAATGGAGCGGGTAAGACCACAACCATCTTTATCATTCTGGGCCTTATACAGGCGGACGAGGGTGAAGTATTTATCAACGGCGAGAAGATCGGTTCTGGTGATCACGAGTACAGAAAATTGATAGGATCTGTGCTTGAGGAGAATGGGATTTACGAGCGGTTGAAGGTAAGGGAGAGTCTGTATTTTTGGGGGGAGATTTACGGACTGGAAAGAGGGGAGATAGAGAAGAGACTGGAAGAGCTTTCTGCAGAACTGGATATGGATTTTCTTGACAGGAAGGGGAGTGAGTTGTCGAGGGGGATGAGGCAGAAGGGCTCGCTTGCGCGAGCCCTTCTGCCTCATCCCCCTATCCTGATCCTTGACGAACCAACAGATGGACTCGATGTCCCATCAAGAGAGGTTTTCAAGAAAATCATAAAAGAAGAGAGAGACAGGGGCAAAGCCATTCTTTACTCAACTCACATCATGTCCGAAGTCGAAGAAATCGCCGATAGAATTGCCATTATCCATCAGGGAAGGATTGTTGCTACCGGTAGCCTAAAGGAGCTTAGACACAGATTTGGAGAAGATAAGCTTGAGAAAATATTTATCAGGGCGATCGGCTATGAGATTTAAGAAAATTTTATCCGTGTATAAAAAAGAGATCAAAGATTCTCTTAGAAACAGGCGAATCCTGTACTCCACAATCATCGTGCCCCTTGTTATTCTCCCTGTGTTTATCAGTGTTCCCCAGTTGATTACCAACAGGACATTGGAAAAGGCGAAATTTACACCTTCCAATGTGATGGTAAGCGGGTTTGAAATACCCGGATTTTTTGAGCAATTTGCGAGGTCCGAGCTGATAAATTTGACCATGGTAAAAGATCCGATTGAGGAGCTCAGGAAAGGCAGGATTGATCTTTATGTCAGGGTTGTCAACAAGACGCCTCCAGAGGTTGAAATTTATTACAATCCACTGTCCGAGACTTCAAAAATTGCATTGAGCAGGGTAAAGCTTTTAATAGAGACATTCCGGGGGCCTGGAGGCGAGAGATTCAAAGCAGGGGAGATAAAAATTATAACAAACAGTGTCATAACCAGACGTGAGATGCAGGGGGTGCTAACCGGGATTGTGCTGGGATTTTTGATTGCGTTTGGAGCTCTGACCGGCGGGATCGCACCGGGAGTGGATACGATTGCCGGGGAAAAAGAGAGGAAGACACTCATGGTTTTACTCTCTCTCCCTATCAGCAAAAGGGAAATTCTGGCAGGAAAACTTTTGATAGTTGCAACAATTTCTTTGATCTCCTGTGTTTTGATCCTTGTTGGAATTATGGGCATAAATTTGTTTTTCTTCAGGTCAGTAACGGATGTTAACTCTTTTTCTTTTCAGAGTTTAAGCATCTCTCTGCAGGATTTCTTGATAATGAGTGTTCTCGTTTTGCTCTATATTCTGATAGTTTCGGCAGTGATCTTGATTGCAAGTTCATATGCAAGGAGTTATAGAGAGGCGCAGAACTACATAACTCCGCTGATCATCGTGATTGCTGTTCCCATGTTTTTTATCCAGATTTTTACAAATCTCTATCTGCCCGACTGGGTTTTTTATATACCGGGTGTGAATATAATGATGATATTGAGAGAGGCATTGACCGCTGGTATAACGGGGAACCATTTTGTTTCCACACTGGTGAGTCTGGTGGTTACACTGTATCTCGCCGTAAAAGCCCTGGACCGTGTGTTTGAGCGTGCAATTTTGAGGTAAGGAATTGTGGTGTTAAAAACAATTTTGCTTTTCGCGGAGTGAAGCGTTGGGTGGTTTAAAAAGGACTTCCTCTTAAATCCCCTCACCGTGTTGAAGAGGCAATTAAAGATGAGCTCTTGCAGTTCCACATGGAAGTGATGTGGGAAGATACTCCCCCATTTCACGGGGAGACACTCTCAAACCCCTTCCCCAAAGCTATGCTTTGGGGAAGGATTAAGGAGGGGCAGAAAGAGTAGATTGGACGGGAAAGAGAAAACGCTTTTTACTCTCCCCTGTTTCGTTCCACTTCATGCAGTGAACACTTTACAACCCCCTCCCCCGCTTTGCGGGGGAGGATTGAGGAGGGGGCA
>CAZNDM010000006.1:0-2890 GCA_964571845.1 uncultured bacterium
CCTGTTCCTCTCACTTACCGGAGTTGCAGTTCTCTACGGATACCTTGGTGCAGACTTTGTGGCAGTTGTGCAGATCCTCATCTATGTTGGTGGTGTCGTCGTGCTTTACCTCTTCGGTATAATGATGACGAGAGAGATCAAGCTGGATGTGAATCTTTCCAACGCTCCTATTGGTCTCGGCTGGGGTATCCTCTTTGGTGCGATCTTCTTTGTACTGGTCTGGGGAGCAATCTCTCAGGTTAACTGGCCCATTGCAAGGATTTCCGGCACGCCCACGACTTCACCCATTGGAAATGCCTTTCTTTCAACTTACCTTCTTCCGTTTGAAATTGTTACTGTACTCCTGACGGTTGTCCTGATAGGTGCGGTTATTATCGCAAGAAAGGAGATTAAAAAATGATTGGAGTCAAAGCGTTTTTACTCGTGTCAACTTTGCTTTTGACAGCAGGTTTAATAACCGTGATGACGCGAAAGAATGCCATCGGGATATTGATGGGTGTGGAGCTCATCCTCAATTCAGCTGGTCTGAACTTCATTCTTTTCTCACGCTATGTGCATGGAGATGTTAGCGGGATGATATTCACGATATTTATCATAGCACTTGCTGCAGCTGAGGTGGCGATCGCACTTGCCATCGTTCTCGCAATCTTTAACATGGTTGGTCACATTCAGGCTGACAAATTAACAAATCTGAAGGAGTAGGGAAATGGAACATGCAATCGCTGAAGTTCATAAGGCAGGATTTATCTTTTTGATTCCGCTTTTTCCATTGATTGGAGCTGCCGTTAACGGCATTCTTGGGTACTGGATTTACAAAAAGTTCGGAGAGAAGGGTATCCACACAATTGCAGTAACAGCTGTTGTTCTCTCCTTTCTTGTTACCTTTTACGGTTACTTAAAGCTCCTCGGAATGCCGCCTGAAGCGAGGAAAATGGTCAATCCTCTTTATACATGGCTCAGTGCGGGACCGTTTAAGGCTCAGATGGCTTTCTGGTTTGACCAGCTCTCAGCAGTCATGGCTCTAACTGTGACCTTTGTCGGTTCTCTCATCCACATATATTCCATCGGGTACATGCACAAGGATAAAAGTTACTGGAGATACTTTGCCTACCTCAATCTGTTTATGTTCTCAATGCTCGTACTCGTGCTTGCCAACAATGCGATTTTAATGTTTGTTGGCTGGGAAGGTGTGGGACTCTGCTCCTATCTTTTGATCGGTTTCTGGTTTACTGACAGGGAAAAGGCAGTTGCTGGTATGAAGGCGTTTATCACGAACAGGGTAGGTGACTTTGCTTTCATTGCCGGTCTCGCTATCCTTTTCTGGTCTCTCACTGGAAACTGGGTCCCTGGCGACGGTCTCAAGAGTGTTGGAGAGGCTTTTGGAACATTGAATTTCATGAAGCTTGCCGAGCATGTTGACATCCTGAAGCACAAATACCTGTGGGGGATTGATGTCCCGACACTGGTCGGGATACTGTTTTTCATAGGAGCAACGGGAAAATCGGCACAGATCCCGCTTTATGTGTGGTTGCCTGATGCAATGGCTGGTCCGACACCCGTTTCGGCTTTGATTCACGCTGCGACGATGGTGACAGCTGGCGTGTACATGATTGCGAGATTAAACTTCCTCTACGCACTTGCGCCCGTAGCGTTGACGATTGTTTCAGGCGTTGGTGTAATAACGGCACTCTTTGCGGCAACTATTGCAATTACGCAGTTTGATATTAAGAAAGTTCTCGCCTACTCCACGATTTCACAGCTCGGTTACATGTTTGTGGGTGTTGGAGTGGGTGCTTTCCATGCAGGGATTTTCCATTTAATGACACACGCATTTTTCAAGGCACTCCTGTTCCTTGGTGCAGGTAGTGTGATTCATGGAATGTCTGGTGAGCAGGACATCAGGAAGATGGGTGGATTAAAAGACAAAATGCCATACACTTATTGGACTTTCCTCATAGCGACACTTGCAATTTCAGGGATCCCACCTTTCTCTGGATTTTTCTCGAAAGATGAGATACTTTACAAGGCATTTACGCATGAAAATCCAGTTATAAGAAGCTGGCCCGTATTTGTCTGGGCCGTGGGTGCATTCACGGCTTTCCTCACTGCCTTCTACATGTTCAGGCTGTTTTACTACACATTTAGCGGAGAGAACAGGGCACCTGAGGAGATCAGGCATCATATTCACGAGTCCCCGAAGGTTATGACCATTCCATTGATGGTTCTTGCCTTCTTTGCCGCTGTGATCGGATTTGTGGGTATGCCCACAGCGTTTGGCGTACCAAATTACTTTGAGAGATTTCTCGAGCCTGTATTTGAACATTCCTGGCAGATCCTCCATTTCAGAGAGTATGGTGCGGGAACCGAATTTCTCATGATGGGAATATCCATCGTTCTTGCAGTTTCTGGCTGGGGGCTTGCCTATGCATTCTACAAAGATTTGAAGAGCGAATACCCGAAGATCATCGCGCAGAAATTCAGACTAATTTATACCTTGCTTTATAACAAATACTATGTCGATGAAATTTATCAGTTCCTAATTGTGAACAATGTTGTGAGACTTTCAAAGCTTATCTATCTGTTTGACAAATACATAATTGATGGAATTGTGAATCTTGCTGCGTGGTTAACCAAATTCGCGGCGTTTCTCGTTGGGCTCTTCGATTTCCATGTTATTGATGGAATTGTAAACGGTGTGGCCCATTTGATGGGCTGGATCGGTAAAAAAGTTCAGAAGATTCAAACAGGAAAAATTGAGCAGTATGTTTATGGAATTTTAACGGGCATTTTTGTGCTCTTTGTAATCAAACTACTCATATAAATCTGGAGGTTAGAGGAAATGGCTCATGCTCTTAGCTGGATGATATTTACACCTTTGATCGGGATGGTC
>CAZNDM010000007.1:0-28344 GCA_964571845.1 uncultured bacterium
GCAATCACCTCATCGTGGAAAACTTTTTTTCAATCCTTTCCCTACGAAGTGAGGGGGTATTGTGAAACCAACCTCTCTCCTGCTTTGGGGGGGTTCACCTTTCCAACTCCTCCCCCGCTCCGCGGGGGAGGATTAAGGAGGGGGTAGAAAGAACAGATCTGACAGAAAAAAGCAAATAGGGCTTTGTTGCCCTCCCCTCAATCCCCTCCCACTTCGTGGGAGGGGAGGTTGTGGGTATCCCCTCTCGCGAGCGGAAGGGAGTTGGGAGCACCTCTACCGAAAGCGGAGAGAGATGTTGTAAATGATTCCCCGCACTTAACGGAGGAGAAGCTGGGTTTAATCTTTCCCAATTCGTATGAGACAAAATCATCCCCTCCCCCACGCCGCAAGGCAGCGTGGGGGAGGATCACCCTTCCAACTCCTCCCCCGCTCCGCGGGGGAGGATTAAGGAGGGGGCAGAAAGAACAGATCTGGCAGAAAAAAGCAAATAGGGCTTTTGTTGCCCTCCCCTCAATCCCCTCCCACTTCGTGGGAGGGGAGTTGTGGGTATCCCCTCTCGCGAGCGGAGGGAAGTTTGTAGATGACTCCTGCCGCAAGTGGGTGGGGAGGTGGTGATCCATCCCACTTCATGCAGGAGAGATTGGTATGAGTTTTCTCATTTTGTGGATGAGTAGGCTGTTGATTGATCTTTATCGCATGTCGTTTCGCGATGTGAGGGATTCCTCTGGGCAATCATCTCTCCCTCATCGTGGGAAACTTTTTTCCAATCCTTTCCCTACGAAGTGAGGGAGGATTGTCCATCAAACCTCTCCCCCGCTTTGCGGGGGTTCACCCTTCCAACTCCTCCCCCGCTTGGCGGGGGAGGACAAAGGAGGGGGCAGAAAGGGCAGATTTGACAGAAAAAAGCAAATAGGGCTTTTGTTGCCCTCCCCTTAATCCCCTCCCACTTCGTGGGAGGGGGAGGCTGTGCGTATCCCCTCCCGCAAGCATGATGGGGAAAAGAGAGTTTTTCCATAAAGTGACTGATCTTTAACTGTCCCGACGGATGATTATCAGGTGATCGACAACCGGAAGATAATGAGCCGTCAGACACGGCAGGGAGAAAGTTTCAAAGGTGTGTTAATGTGGTGTTAGCGATTAAGAGGTTTTTGGTGAATGAAAGATAAGGAGTGGGCGGGGGAGCCGAAGGCTCCCCCGCCCACTCCTTATCACCATGGTTTCTCAGGTGGTTCAATGAACATCCTGAGCTTCGACGCTCTCATTGGATGCTGCAATTTCTTTAATGCCTTAACTTCAATCTGGCGTATTCTCTCTCTTGTTACATTAAATATCTGGCCAACCTCTTCGAGAGTCTTAGGTGGCTGATCTCCAAGTCCAAATCTGTATTCTATTACTTTCCTCTCGCGCTGTGAGAGGGTACTCAGTACCTCTTCAAGCTTCTCCTTCAATAGATTTTCCCTCGCATACTCAAATGGGGTTTTCTGAAGATCGTCAACGATAAAGTCACCTACAAAGTTATCTTTTTCTTTACCAATGGGTTTATCAATGGAAATAGGCTCTTTGGCTGCGTCAATAGCCTGTTTCACTTTTTCAATGGGCATATCAAGATAGTCGGCAATCTCTTCGACCGTAGGCTCGCGGCCAAAGTCCTGCATCAGTGCACGGGAGGCTCTTGAAACTTTCGTAATTGTTTCAATCATGTGAATCGGTACCCTGATGGTTCTCGACTGATCAGCAATCGCCCTTGTGATGGACTGTCTGATCCACCAGGTGGCGTAGGTTGAAAACTTGAACCCTTTTCTATAGTCGAATTTTTCAACGGCTTTGATCAAACCGGCGTTTCCTTCCTGTATAAGATCGAGAAACTCAAGTCCCCTGTTTAGAAATCTTTTGGCAATTCCTATCACGAGGCGGACATTACCTTCCACCATTTTTGACTTGGCGTCTTCAAGATCGCGGAACTCTTTTCTGATTTTCTTGTAGGTTTCAAATGCTTCTTCCTTGGTCAATCCAAGCTCTTCCTCGATGGCGCTGATTTCCTCCTTAATTTTAGTTAATCTGTCAGAAATTCCGTTTAGCAGTTTCCTATCTTCGTGTGTCAGGCCACCATTTTCCTTTGATCTTATCACAATTTCAGCTGCGCTTTCGTCGAAATTCTTATAGCTTTTATCGAGTGCCTTGAGTTTTTTAATCTTCTCATCAAACTCCCTTGAAATAGCAACGACTTTCTTGAACTGAGGTTTCAGATTTACGATTTTCCTTCTGATGGACTTTATCTTTGCTTCGAGCTCCTCTTTTTCCTCATCTGTGAGTTCCTTCTTATTCCAGAAGACCTCGATTTCTTCGTAAAGTTTCTTTATGGATCTGAAGGCTCTGTTTACTCTTTCCTTCTCTTTCTTGTTTTTCTGTCTGGAAGTCCAGTACTGGGAATCGACCTGGACAATTTCCTCGATCTGGGTGATACCTTTGTCGGTTTCGTAAACGAGTTTCATGAATCTGGAGAGTCCAAATCTGGTGCTGAAGAGGATTTTCATAATGTTTGTTCTCGCGTCATCGAGCTGTTTGGACAGCTGGACTTCCTGTTCCTTGGTAAGGAGTCCCAGATCAGAGATCTGTTTTAGATAGGTTTTGGCGGGATCGTCGCCGGAGCGGAAGTAATCATCGGCAGTTATATCGTCCTTCTTCTTCCGCTTCTTTTTCTTGTCAAGGGATTCGACGATCTCGATCCCGTTTTCCATCAGGGTAACCATTATGTCGTCAATCATCTCACTGTGGGAAAAGTAAGGTGGGAGCATTTTTACAATGGCTTCGTAGGTTACCTTCTTTTGCCCATCAAGTTTTTTTACGATCTCTTCGATTACCTCTTTTTTGGTTTTAATCTTTATGACCGACATGGCTAAAAGAGACCTCCTTTTCCCCTTAATTTTTTCTTAATTTCGAACATCTGTTTTAAATAAAAATCCATCTTCTCACGATCACCTTCTCTTTTTGCCTCCTCAAAGGATCTTTTGGCGGTGCGGTAATCTTTTCTGTATTTCCAAAACCTGATTTTTTCTTCAAGGAGGGCCAGATTTTCGTGAAGGTTACCTGATCTCATTAATGCCTCGGTTATTGAAGCTCTCAAAATATCACTTCCCGCTGCCATTATCTCTTCGTATCCAAGTCCCTGCTTAATATTTCTAAAAAGCTCCCTTGTCAATGGATCGTCGAAATCCGCTTCTTCAAATATATCTCCTACTATCTCCGCCAGATCCCTATGTCTCAGTATGTTTACAAGAATGATAAAATCCGCTGTTAACTTAACTTCACCCTTCTTTGACTTCTTATTAATACCCGTTTCGCCGGAAAATTTCAAGCCTTGATCTCTCAAAGAACTAACAGGGATTTGAGACAGCTCTGAGAGCCTATTGAGATACGCGTCTCTCGTGATCCCATCGGGTATGAGAAAAATATTTTCGAGAATCCGCTTGATCGCCTCGCTGTACTCTGCCGGGGTCTCTTTCAGTTTTTCCGCCTCTTTGAATTGATAGTCCAGAAAATCTATCTGTCTGTCAATAAATGACTTGATTCCCGCGGCTCCAAACTTATCTATAATGCTATCAGGGTCCTCTCCCTCTGGAAGTAGTGAAACTTTCACATTCAATCCTGTTTTGAGCAAAACGGGGATGGACCTATTGACTGCTTTGCGACCGGCGTCATCACCGTCATAGAGAAGCAATACATTCTTTGTGTATCTTTTCAGAACAAGCGCCTGGTTTTCTGTTAGAGCCGTTCCCATGGGCGCAACCGTATTTTGAAAGCCTGCCTGATGCATTTTGATGACATCAAAGTATCCCTCTACAACGATCACATATCCCTTCATCCTTATTGAACTTTTTGCCTGATAAAGGCCAAAAAGGATACTCCCTTTTTTGAAAACCTCTGAATCCGGAGAATTCAAATATTTGGGCTGGACTTCGTCAGATAGAGCCCTGCCGCCAAATGCAATAACATTTCCTCCGGGTGTAAATATGGGGAAAATTAACCTGCCTCTGAAGTAGTCAACGATTGAACCAGTTTCTGTTTTTCTGACAAGTCCTGCCTGAATAAGTGTTCCACGATCAAAATTTTTTGAAAGCGCCTTGTTGACAAAACTTTTCCCATCAGGTGGAGCGTAACCCAGTTTGAAAGATGCAATTGCCTGTGATGTTATTTTTCGTCTCATAAGGTATCTATACGCATCCCGCCCCTGAGACGAGAAAAGTAGTTCATGGTAGAAATCCGAGGCGAATTTCAAGGCGGCATAGACGGGGGATAATTTTTCTTCCGATTCTCTTGTAGGTATCTCAATTCCATATTCTCTGGCGAGTTTAATAACAGCCTCCCTGAATGAAAGGCCCTCAATATCCATAACAAATCTGAATATGTTTCCAGATGCGCCACATCCAAAACAGTGGTAAACTCCCTTGTCCGGATCAACATAAAAAGAGGGCGTTTTTTCCTGATGGAAAGGGCACAGCCCCTTGTAAGACTTACCCGATCTCTTGAGATCTACATAACGGCCTATGTATTCAACAATGTCAACTGCCTCGCGTACACGCTCTATAAAATCTCTATTCAACCTAAGTCACCTCGTAGAGAGAATCGAGAGGGACCTCCAGTTTTGTTTTTCCAATTTTAACATAGGCTTTGTCACCTTTGATTTCAACCAGTTCGGCTGTGAATCCAAATGGTTTTATTCTGTACACTTTTCCGACCTGAGGAGTCTCAGCCTTTTTATCGAAAATATCCACTTCTTGTCGGATATTTTCAAGGGTCTTTTTTATTTCGCGTGCACGCCTTAGTTTTGCCTCCTTTTTTACTTCCCTGTCAAGAGTCCTGATAAGTTCTCTTATCTCCCTTTCACGGGCATCAACGATTGCCCTGATCTTTCTCTTGGATTCCTTTGTGATCTTCTCCTGCTGTTCCTTAATAAATTTTTCTTTCTCCCTCAACTCACTCAAAAGGAGCTGGAGTTCTCTTTCCTTTTCTTTAAGTCTCCTCGTCAGCTCAACCATTTCGCGGTCAATTCCTTCGAGATAACCCTTTGCCTCGTCAATAAGATCCTCCGGTATGCCAGCGTTTTTCGCAATATCAAGTGCATGACTCTCACCGATTTTGCCTATCTCAAGCTGATAAGTGGGTTTATTGGTAACAGGATCAAAACCCATCTGCGCATTAAGCATCAAAGGATGGCGTTCTATGAAAATTTTTAAAGGCGATAGATGAGTATTTGCAAACACTCTGGCTCCCTGCTCCACCAGCTTTTTAATGATCACAAAAGCGAGAGCTGCACCCTCTCTCGGATCAGTGGAAGCAAGAAATTCATCGAGGAGAACAAGATCGTCCTCACCTGCGTGGTCAAGTATCTCCTTTATCTGCCGCAAAAGAGAGGTGAAGGAGGACTCTCCCTCAAGTATATCCTGCTCGTCTTCAAAACCACCTGTAAAAATATTATTGACAAACGGGATCTCAGCGTATTCAGCAGGTACTGGAATGGCATATTTCATCAACAGGAAAATTATACCAACGGTCTTCAAAAATACGGTTTTTCCTCCTGCGTTGGGCCCTGAAACAAGCAGAACTCTGTACTTCGATGGCAGTTCAAAATTCAGTGGTACAACCTTATCAAAGCCACGGGCTTTTAACAGGAGTGGATGTCTTGCATTTCTGATTTTGATATTACCTGAATCTGAAAAAATTGGGATATTACCGTAGAAGTCAGCCATAAACTCGACCTTTGCGTTCAGCAGCTCAAGGTCGCCGAGGAGATTGTAGATCTCCTTTAACACCGGATACAGAGCGTGTAGCTTTTCCACCAATTCCCTTTTTATTCTTTCAATTTCTTCTTTTTCAGCGTCTATGACCTGGATATATTTGTTCTGAAGATCAATGGTTTCAAAGGGTTCCACATACACAGTCTCACGAGTATTGGAAAAACCGTGTACAACTCCATTAATCTTGACATGTGTGGCGACCGGAAGCACGAACCTGCCGTTAACAATAGTAACGAGTCTATCGCGTAGATAGCCTTTCTGTGAATAGAATTCCATGAGTTCATTCATCCTGGAGATAATCTGATTTCTCAGTGTTTTTTTCTGATTTCTGAACTTAAGGAGTTCAGGAGTGGCATCGTCTCTGATTTCACCATCGGGCAATATCTTTTTTACGATTTCCCGCTTGATACTCCGCAGTATGTGTGGATCGTGTGGCAAAGCGAGTTCTGTATCGAGGAGTGCAAAATAGAATTTCTCGTAGGTGGAGATAAAGATTGAAAAATTAAAGATTTCTTTGGTAGAAATAGAAGCCCCCGCCCTCACCTTCTCAAGGGACGCTAAAAGAGGCGGGATGTCAGCGAAAGGGAATTGAACTCCTCTTTTTTTAAGTTCAGAGAATTCATTAACCCGCCTGTAATTATTCTCAATTTCATCCCTTGAAGGGAGCGGAGCCAACCGCCCAAGTGAATTTTTGCCAGGTTCTGATAAAAGATATGAACCAAGGATTTCTTTTATTAAGTTAAATTCCAGACTATCTTCGACCGATTTCATTCTTCAGCTTTTTTCATCTTCCGCAAGAGTCTCCTTCTCGCAGCCATCAGCTCCTTTTTCCTTCTTTCTGAAGGTTTCTCATAGAACTGAATTCTTTTGAGATCCTGCATTATCCCGTCTTTGGATAGGACTTTTCTGAACCGCTTCATCAGGCTTTCGAAGGATTCTCCGTCTCTCAAACGGACTCCTGACATTCAAATCACCTCCTTAAGTTTTATATAGGGCAGGGGCTCCTTATAGATCATTGTTTAAAAATAAAATAACGCCCAGGGCAATTACACCTGCTGTTTCTGCCCTGAGCGTCCTTTTACCAAGACTTATTTCCTCGAATCCCCAGCTTTTTGCCATCTCTCTTTCTTCTTCCTCCAATCCTGACTCTGGACCCACGAGGATTAAAATTTTATTTGTAAGAGTTTGATTTTTCAAATTCCTCCGTCCTCTCTGATCCAGCATCAAAAGAGTGCTATAATTTTTAAGAATACCTGGTATTTTTTCAAATTCGATGGGCTCATGTATCTCCGGCAAAAAAGCTCTGCCTGATTGCTTCATCGCAGAAATTGCCACCTTCCTCCACCTTTCAACCCTTCCAACACCCGGTCTGTAGGACTTTTCTGTTATCAGAGGATAAATCTCCTTTACCCCCACCTCAGTTGCCTTTTCCACAAAATAGTCCATTCGCTCGCCTTTAATAACCCCCTGCAAAATGCCCACATGGGTCGTTGGCTCAATTTCTGTCCTGTGAACTTCAAGAATATTAAGCACTGCAACTTTTTTGCCATGATCAACTTTCTCAATACGGGCAAAGTAAACCATCCCCTGTCCATCCACTACTCTAACAATCTCTCCGGGCTCGCGCCTCGTAACATTAATTGCATGATGGAATTCGGAGTCGGACAGATAGATTTTGTCGTTGAATATCGATTCAGGAGGGGCATAATAGGTTATCATTTGAAGGCATTTTTGAACTTGTCAAATACACTCTCCTTGTGGCCCACTCTGCCATTTTCCTCAAACTCTGCGAGCTTTTCAATCAGGGCCTTCATCTCTGGTGATAGTTTTCTCGGGACTTTTATGACGACTTTTACATACAGGTCCCCACGACCACCGTTCAGTCGAGGCATACCTTTTCCTCTTACCCTGAAAGTTGTGTGGCTGTGGGTACCAGGGGGGACATTGATTTTAACGGTTTCACCGAGGATATCCTTGAGTATTATCTCACCACCAAGAACAGCTTTTGAATAAGAAATGGGTACCTCGGTGTATAGATCATCCCCATCCCTTCTAAACCTGTCGTGAGGTTTCTCTTCAACCACAGCGTAGAGATCACCATGAGGTCCACCCTTGTAGCCTGCATGGCCTTCTCCTCTCATCACAACTGACTGTCCCTGGCGAATTCCACGGGGGAAACCGATCTTGAGCTCAACCTTCTTTTTCACCCTGCCTGTCCCGTGACACACGGGACAGGGATCAGAGACAATAACGCCCTCTCCTCTGCATGTGGGACATGTGGATGTTTGAACGAATTGTCCAAAGAAGGTTCTTGAAACTTTTCTCACAACACCTGTGCCACCGCAGGTTGGACATGTTTGAACCTTACCGGATTTCGAACCTGTACCACCGCAGGCATGACAGACCTCAAATCTCTCAAGCCTCACGGTTTTTGTAGCCCCTCTTGCTATCTCTTCGAGTGTAAGGGGTATTTTGATTCTGATGTCTTCTCCCTTTTGAGGTCCTTGATGTGTAACACCGTATCCACCCCTCCTTCTCGGACCGCCAAAAATGTCATTCAAAAAATCGAAGAAACCGCCTCCAAAGTCGAAGTTGATCCCAAACTCGCGGAAAATGTCCCTGAGATCATCAACATGAGTGAAATCCTGCCAGGTGAAATCACCCTGTTTAAAGACTCCCTGCAGTCCTTCGTGACCGTATTGGTCATATATCCTGCGCTTTTCCGGATCAATTAAGACTTCGTAGGCTTCAGAAATTTCTTTAAATTTTTCTTCAGCTTCTTCTTTGTTATCAGGATTTTTATCTGGATGATACTTGATGGCGAGACGACGGTACGCCTTTTTTATTTCTTCAGGCGTTGCATTTCTTGGAACGCCAAGTATTTCGTAATAATCTCTTTTCTTTTTCATGTTTTTAAATGATAATGGTGAGGAAGATTAAAATCCATTTTGTAGGATAAATGGGGCGGCGGCTAAAAGCCGCCGCCCCATTTATCTCTTAATCCACTACCTCATAATTTGTACCCGTATCTCCCTTATCTTCTCCACCCTGCTGTTGTTGCTGCTGTGCCCCTGCTCCTGCTGCCTGTGTTTTGTATATCTCCTGTGTAACCTCATTCCACACCCTCTGGAGATTCTCAAACTGCTCCCTTATCTTTCCTGCATCATCCTGATTCATTACATCTCTCAGACTCTTAATTGCAGACTCAACCTGTGAACGTTTGTCTGAAGGAATTCTGTCTCCGAGATCCTTCATACTCTTTTCAACAGAATAGATAAAGGCATCTGCCTGGTTCCTGAGGTCTATGAGTTCCTTTCTCTTCCTGTCCTCCTCCGCATGAGCCTCTGCCTCCTTCACCATTCTTTCAATCTCCTCTTCAGTCAATCCTGTTCTCGCGTGGATCTTAATTGAAGCCTCCTTGTTGGTCCCCTTATCAACAGCCTTCACATGGAGAATACCATCAGCATCAAGATCAAAAGTAACCTCTATCTGAGGCACACCGCGTGGAGCCGGTGGAATACCTGTCAGCTCAAACTGCCCCAGCAATCTATTTTCCGAAGCTATTGGCCTCTCACCCTGATAAACTTTGATCATTACACTCGTCTGGTTGTCTTCGGCTGTTGTGTAAATTTTGGACTTCCTCGTCGGTATGGTTGTATTTCTCGGAATGACAACATCAAAGACACCACCGAGGGTTTCAACACCGAGTGAGAGCGGGGTTACATCGAGAAGCACGATGTCTTTATCCTTGTACTCACCTGCAAGAATTCCAGCCTGAATTGCAGCACCAATGGCAACGACCTCATCAGGATTGATCCCCTTGTGAGGCTCCTTTCCGAAGAATTCTTTAACCATCTGTTGGACAAGTGGCATCCTCGTTTGACCACCAACAAGGATGACCTCATCGATGTCGGCAGGTGAAACTTTTGCATCTTCAAGGGCCTGGCGGCAGATGGCTATAGTTCTCTCAATCAGGTCGCGGGACATAGCCTCAAGTCTTGCCCTTGTGAGTTTTCTTTCGAGGTGTTTGGGCCCGGAGGCGTCAGCAGCTATAAATGGCAGTGAGATCGTAGTTTCCATCATTGTTGACAGCTCTTTTTTCGCCTTCTCAGCTGCTTCTCTCAGTCTCTGAAGTGCCATCTTGTCTTTTCTAAGGTCTATACCGGTCTCAGCCTTAAACTCTTCGATGAGCCATTCCACGATTCTCTGGTCAATATCATCGCCGCCGAGATGGGTATCGCCTTTTGTAGCTTTTACTTCGAATACGCCCTGATCAAGCTCGAGGATTGAGATATCAAATGTGCCGCCACCCAGATCGTAAACTGCAACGCGGATCGTCCTGTCGGTTTTGTTCAGGCCATAGGCGAGAGCAGCTGCTGTCGGCTCGGGAAATACACGAAGCACCTCAAGACCTGCAATTATTCCCGCATCTTTTGTCGCCTGTCTCTGGGCATCGTTGAAATAGGCTGGAACGGTAATAACTGCTTTCTTAACCGGTTCGCCGAGGTAACTTTCAGCAGCCTTTTTGAGGTAAGACAGAATTTTAGCTGAAATTTCTTCGGGTGTGAAATTTTTATTTACTGCGGGAATGAATATTTCGACTCTATCGTTTTTGCCGCGAACGACCTTATACGGCACTCTACGGATATCTTCGAGTGCCTCGTCGTATCTGCGGCCCATGAATCTTTTTACAGAATACACTGTATTCTCAGAATTAGTTATCGCCTGCCTCTTTGCAAGGGAACCGACGAGGACTTCAGAATCTTTGAAACCAACAACTGAGGGAGTAAGTCTCTCTCCCTCAGGATTGGGGATCACTGTTGGTTCACCACCGATAACAACAGCTACAACCGAGTTTGTGGTTCCGAGATCAATACCAATAATCTTTTCTGCCATTTTACATCCCTCCCTTCGTGGGGTCTTCTTTTGCCCTTGCGGGCTCTTTAGAAACCGTTACTCTGGCCGGTCTCAATAGTTTTTCTCTAAATTTGTAACCTCTCTGGAACTCTTCCACGACCACACCCGGCTCTGTCTCGGTCGTTTCTTTCACAGAGATAGCCTCGTGCAGTCGCGGATCGAATTTCTCTCCTTTGGAATCAAAAGGCTGAAGTCCCTCTCTTTTGAGAATTTCAAGGAGGCTTTTGTAAATCATCTCAACGCCCTTTTTTATCGATTCTACATCACTGGCTTTCTTCATCGCTTCAAGTGCTCTCTCGAAGTTATCAAGAACCGGAAGTAACTCGTAAACCAACCGCTCGTTAGCGTAGTCAACTGCCTTCTTCCATTCAGCCTCAATCCTTTTTTTGTAGTTTTCATGATCTGCAAGGGCTCTTAAGTACAAATTCCTGTATTCGTCTCTCTCTTTTTTTATTTTCTCCATTTCTTCTTTTAACCTCTGTGTCCAGTGCTTTTTCACAGGGTCAACCTCCTTGAAGGGACTTTCAGAGTGAGTATTAATAAATACCTTTTTATAATTTTATTGTCAAGATATCACTCAAAAATTTTTATAATGCGGTTTTATGCATAATAAGAAATGGGGGAGCGTTTTCGTGGAAATGGTGATACGCTATGTCAAAGCGGTAACTCGTAAGAGAATACGAGCCTGATACCTTTCTCTTCAATATATTTTCTGACCTGTGGAGGAGTCTGGTATGTAACCACGACAAGAAATTTGTCACCGGGCAGGTATTTTTCAAGTGATTTAACCTGGTTAAGAAATTTATCAATATCCCTCTTCCTGAGATGGGTTTTGCATTCACCAATGATAGTGAATTCTTTGCCATCTTGGCGTCCTTTACCGATCAAATTTACTTCAATGGTCCTTCCCTCATCAGTTTCAACATAATCTCTTCTCAAAGGTTGTATAATCTCCAAATTGAATTTTGTTTTGAGTATCTCTGGAAGACCCCTTATGGCCCTGTCCTCGAGAACGTAGCCAAATGCGTTGGATAACCCTCCGAGATGTTCACGAGTCTTTTTGTGTTCACCAATAAGTTTTTCAAGTCTTTTCTCGGTTTTTAACTGAGCTTCTGCAAGCTCGTCCATTCTCTTGGCAAGCTGATCAACCCTTTCTGTGAGCTTATCTACCCTCCTGGTAAGTTGATCAAGTCTCTTCTCCGTTCTTAATTGAGCCTCCGCAAGTTGGTCAAGTCTCTTCTCTGTCCTCAATTGGGCCTCCGCAAGCTCATCTACCCTCTTCGCTAGCTGGTCAAGTCTCTTCTCTGTCTTCAATTGAGCCTCCGCAAGCTCATCTACCCTCTTCGCTAGCTGGTCAAGTCTCTTCTCCGTCTTCAATTGAGCCTCCGCAAGCTCATCTACCCTCTTCGCAAGTTGATCAAGTCTATTCTCTGTCCTTAATTGAGCCTCCGTAAGCTCATCTACTCTCTTCGCAAGCTGGTCAAGTCTCTTTTCCGTCCTCAATTGAGCCTCTGCAAGCTCATCTACTCTCTTCGCAAGCTGATCAAGTCTCTTCTCTGTCCTTAATTGGGCCTCCGCAAGCTCATCTACTCTTTTCGCAAGTTGATCAAGTCTCTTCTCTGTCCTCAATTGGGCCTCCGCAAGCTCATCTACCCTCTTCGCAAGTTGATCAAGTCTCTTCTCTGTCCTTAATTGAGCCTCCGCAAGCTCATCTACTCTCTTCGCTAGCTGGTCAAGTCTCTTCTCCGTCCTCAATTGGGCCTCTGCAAGCTCTCCGACTTTTTGGGCAAGTAGGTCCACCTTTTCAGTAAGCTTATCAACCCTATCTGTAAGTCTATTAAGCCTTTCCTCTGTTTTGAGCTGGGCGTCAGTGAGTTTACCAATTGCCTCCCAGACTCGATCAAAATTTTTATTTGTCGCTGTTACAAACTCCTGAAACTCTTTTCTTGTTATAGTCTCACCAATAACCTTTTCCGCTTCCTCGAGAAAACTAATCAATACATCTCTAAGTTTTGGATCATCTATGTTTTCAAGCTTTCTCATCAGTGTAGAACTAACCATGATGTTCCTAATATTAGGTTACTTTTTTCAAAAGTCAACCGTCTAATATTCGTACAGAAAAATGTAAACCTTCAACGGATTAACTCTCTACGATGAGGAATTTCAGTTCATGAATGGAATTTGAGATCTGAATGCGAACGCGGGGGTGATTAAAAGAATGATTCCATCAAAAGGTGAAAAATGTGTGTAGATTTAGGAAAAGATTTTTTGGATGGGGGCGCGCACTTCGTGCGCGCCCCCATCCTCCATTTTAATCAATCACCCAAAATAACAAGTTTCTTCAATGCCTTGAAGTCACCTGCCCTGTATTCGATAAAGTAAATTCCACCAGCCACCTTCTTTCCATTCACAGTCGTGCCATCCCATCTCAACACATATCTTCCGGGGTTCATTACTCCATTGACCAACGATGCAACTGCTCTACCTGAAATATCGAATACTTTGAGTTCGACATTTGAGCTTCTTGCGACATCAAAGGCAATGGTCACGGGACCACTTGCAGGATTGGGAGTAATGTTTCTCAAGGCAAATACGCGCGGCACTCTCGTCTCGCCAGCCTGACCACCATAAAGATCAACATAGAAAGTATCCGTCACAACATTGTTGACCGTCGTGGGATCATTTGAAACCATTGCATCAAGTGTGTAAATGTACTCACCACTCTCAAATGGCACAAAGTCAGGTGAGAAGAATACCTGTCTCAATTCGCCAGGATTCAGATTTGCCACAGTCGTATACTGGTTGTAAACAACCATGCCGTTATGAGTAACTCGAGCATTCAAGCGGAAGGAGAGTGGTCCCGGGCTGGTAGATGGATTCATTACATAAGTGTAAAGTGTTGTCGCACCTGCGCTCAGAGTATCACCACCGGCAATCGGGAATCCACCAACGATCACATCGTTGGGCATTGTATAGGCACCGATTAACATAACATTATCTATGTACCACTCATCGTCGTAGTCACCGTGATACACAAAGGCAATGTAAACCGTATCACCTGCATATGCTCCAAGTTCGGTCAGAGGTCCAACCAGAGACCAGCTCATATTCCCGGGAACATAACTGGAAAGATCAACCAGTTCCGTGAAGTTGTTTACGCGTGGATCAGGTCCTTCTGTAGAAATCCAGATTCCATGATACATGATCATGCTAACATAGTAACCACTCTGATAAAATGCAATTGCGGCATTGGGATCTGCGACATAAATGGGTCCTTTTACAATCCAGTCATTGCATGAGTCCTGTACATTATCGTCATTGTGCCAGATACTGCAGCCGGAGTAAGGATCACCATGTCCATAACTCGTTGTATCTGTCCATAGACGCCAGGTTGGCCTTTCACCATAGGAATTCACAGTATCACCGATTGAATAGACACTCCATCCAAGTGGCGGGAACAGACAATAATCAAATGTCTCCACCTCATCTGGCGCAAAGAACCCGCCGTTCACCGTATCATTTTCTGGCACGACATCAAGCGGATAATCAACAATTGCAGTTACAGTGTAAATTCCACTGCTATTTAATACAAATGGCGGAAATTCCACTGTATCAACTGAGCCGGGATTGAGAGAAACCGGCATTGAATTGGAATAAACATTCTGGCCAGATTTCAAAATTGTGTATGTTACTGTGAAATCCGCAGCGGTGTTTCCAAGGTTTTGAACTTCAACCATAGGGGTGATGGTGTCATTTAAGCTGTAAAAATCATTGAGTCCAGGAAGCGCAGAAGCTGCAACATCGTAACTTGGAGTGAAAAATTCAATGTTGCAAAGGCCAAAATCGTCTATATACCAGCCATTTCTGTTTACCGACCCATCAGATGCGAAAACAAATCTAAGCTGAAAGATATCACCGTTGGAGACAATACCTGACAGATCAAAGGTAACCTGAGACCAATCGGAGAGATACCCTGAAAATCCAGCATCACCGAGAGCGCTTACATAAGAGTATGGATATCCACCGACGGGCTCAATAAGTGTCCAGGTATTACCACCATCAGTGGAAATCTGCACATTTCCACCATCGAAGTAGGTCTCAATCTCATACCAGTGGTAGAAACTAATAGAGGGATCATCTCCGACAACCCTCATTGATGGGGTATAAAGGAACCAAACGGCACTGTTTTCGTAGTTTCCGTCGAGAACTGTTCCCCAGCAATTTGTACCCGAATGTGCAGAATCGGGACCTGCCGTGGGTACACCCCACTCCCATGCACCAGATGAAGGATCTGCCGTAAAGTTTCCATTTGTGCCTTCAAAATCAACAAGATCATTCAGAACATATATTGTGGTTGTAAGAGTATCATTTCCTGGAACCATATCACCGGCAAGACTCGTGTACGCAACGACATTCACAACTCCACTCTGGTTTAATGTGGCCAACGGGAAATGAACAGTATCCACTGCTCCGGCATCAAGAGAAACAGTCTGTGTGGCAGAATAGGATCCAATCTCCACAGTTACATCGAAAGTATTGGCAGCTGTCCCAAAATTTGTAACTTCAACAACAGGTTCCACGCTGGAACCCAGGAGATAGGTTCCCGCTGGTGAGAGAATCGCACTTACTCCAGCATCATTTGGAACATCGACATTGATGGATACATCATCAATGTGAATATCGTTACCGTAACCACTGAAAGCGTGGAAAGCGATCATTATTGTCTGACCATAATAGGGAGAGAGATCAATTGTGTGTTCAACCCACATATCACCTGCAGAATTATACCTCTCGTATTTCTCAAGTCTTGTCCAATCGGACGGCCAGCCACCATTGTAAACTTTGATCTCAACCACAAGGGAATCATGGGAATACATATAACCATTATCATGGAACATCCAGAAAGAAAGTTCCGGATTAGCTCCGAAAGTAAGAGAGATTTCAGGTGTAATTAACCTTGCATTGGAACCAGTCGAGGCATAATAGGACTTATAAACAGCAAGATAGTTACCAGAGTGAGCAGGATAACCCGAAGGGTGAGAAGTTCCAAGATTTCTATTCCAATCATAATAGCCAGAAACCACTTCTGTGGTCCACCCCGTCGGAGGAAATTCTGTTCCTTCGAAACTTTCATTAATCAAATATCCTTTTTCCAGCTTGCCGGGCAATCTTGAGCTGCCTGTTCTGATTCTTGATCTTGAAAATGGGTTTATCGGGGGCTGCTTAAATTTTTGATACATAGCCTCTTTTGCAGGATCACCCGGTTCTGGCGCATGGTACCCTGCAAAAGCCAATCCTGATATCAGTCCCCCGATAATCAGTACTTTCACGAGTTTAACCTTCATAACAAAACCTCCTTTTTATACGAAATTAAAAAAGGGTGGTCATCTTTGCGATAACCACCCTTCAATCGTCACAGAAGCTCATCTCCTTAATTCATTATTGATTCGCAGGCCCATTAACAATCACCACAACCCTGCGATTTTCAATACCGGAGAATCCGGGACCCTTCCTCGGAGTAAGTAGATTTTCCTCTCCCTTACCAACCACAACAAGATTCTCTGCAGGTATTCCCATTTCTACAAGAGCTTTCTTAACTGCTTCTGCCCTTGCGAGTGATAACTTATAATTGTACTCCTCTGATCCTGCTGGATCAGCGTGTCCTTCAAGAATTATCTTCTTTCCCTTGTAATACCTTCTAATAATATCGGCAATATCGGCAACCTTTGTAAACTCTGACGGAGGAATTACGGCACTGTTGAACGGGAAATGAATTTCAGGAAAGTGGATAATTTCTTTCTCAGTGACAATCGTCTTAACAGGCATCTTCGAACAGATCTTCTTGAGTTCGTCGAGCTTAAAATTGATATCAGTAATATCTTTTTCAAACTTGTCCATCCTCTTTTCGAGCGCAAGTACATGATCCCACTGGTCATCAACTATTCTTACAGGACCGGGTTTCTTTTCTGGACCAAGAAGTGCCATTGAAAGAGTTACACGATGAACTCCATCGTTCATATCCTCTCCGTAGTCCACATAGGCATAATCAAGTGAGAAGTTACCAGTTTTGAAGCCAAGGCCCGCGGTTTTCTTTGCCTCATCAATATCATAACCACCAGCTCTGTAACCAGCGCGAAGGGCAACCATCTTTTTGATCCATATTTCAAGTCCGCCCGAATACCTGAGGTCCTGGTATGTCGGATACTGAACTTCTGCGGCAAGGTTTACATCAAATATTGAAAGGTTCAGGAAATTAAGTGCAAGGCCGCCGCGGAAGTTCAACGGTTGAGCTCTATATGTTGCACCCTCGTCAAACCTTATGTGGTTTCCAATGTTCTGGACTACAAAACCAAGGCTCAGGAAAATATTGTCCTTCAACGAAATGTATGGAACAAATGCACCAATGTCACCAGCAAGAGCACTGGTTATGTATCCTGCATAATCGAAGTGCTCAATTTTTGCATTTAAGCCCAGTGCAAGGTATTTGTGTACTCTTGCAGCATATCCAAAAACGAGGGACATGTCATAAACATGCGCTTCAGTTTCCTCAATGATATTGTTTCTGACAGGAATAAATGTTCCAAGATTGTTGTACAAAATTCCACCAGCGAAATAGCCATACCTTGATGGGAATCCAAGGGAAATATAGCTCTTGTAGGTATCGTAAATCCACTTGTTGTGGGTTGCGGAGAAATAGGGTTTATTCAGGAAAGCCATAGTCGCAGGATTGGTAAGAAGTCCATTTGGATTAGGAATTGCGGACAGAGCTTCTCCCATGGCCACCTGATAAGCGATGATGGGAACCTGAAATGGTGTTACCACAGCAGTACCTGAATTCTCACTGACAGCAAGAAGCGGACTTGAAATTATTGTCAGAGCCAAGGCCAATGATTTAATAATTCTTTTCATATCTCATCTCCTCCCTTCTTAAAGGGAGGAGGGGCGGCGAAGCCGCCCCTCCTCACATTTTATCTTACTATTAAGAGCTTGCTACGATAAACCTTCTCTCTTCCGTTCTCTTGCGTCTTAATCATCACGATGTAGAGGCCTGGTGCAACCTTCTTACCTGCTTCGTTCACGAGCTTCCATACATAGACATCATTGGAACCTGTGATCGCTGGCAACACTACCTTCAACACAACATCAGCAGCCATGTTCATAATTGTAAGCGTAGGCCTGTATCCAATGTCTCCGGTGTAACCGATCTTCACAGAACCACCCTTAACAGGGTTGTCACTGAAGCTGATACCCTGATCAGAGCTAACATCGACCACCAGTAAGATGGAATCAGATGGTGTTCCACTGACACCGGCAACTGAGATCCAGCCTGAGTAAACTCCACGATACACATGCTTGGGCAGGTCAACTCGCACATCCACAGATGCAGAATCACCTCTTGCAATACTATCAATGATTGACTTTGTGAAGGACACATAGGTTCTCGGTATAATGGAACCATTGGTGCTTACAAGATCGCTCACCGTCTTCACATAGAGCCCTCTGATGTCTGTGTTACCGGTGTTCTTTACATAGAAGGTTCCGGTGAGAACCTCACCCTCTTTTCCACTAAGGTTAAGACTGTCAGCAGGAATATCGATGACTTCATGTGCAAGCACAGTTACCTGGAGATCAAATGTGTCTGCAACGCCAGATGCAGCATCTGTAACGATCACCTTACCGAGGTAAGTACCCTCGACCTGGTTGGCAGGTACAGCGACAACCACTTCACCCACACTGAATCCACCTGAGGCAATCGTAGACGCGAGGCTCCTGATCGTTACATTTGCAGCAGGTATGGTGAATCCACCAGCAGATACGAGATCTGTCGCAGTTGCACTCACAGATGTGAGATCAGCGTTACCAAATGGATCAGGATCAACATTCATTTCGGCGCTGTTCGGGTTAACAACCTTGAAGTGCAGGCCAGATACGGTATCTCCGACATTGGCTGTGTATGTCATCGTATTTCCTGTCAGGTTCATCTCGTTGTCGGCAATATCAAGGTCATAGGATGGTGTTACCGTAACCGCAAGTGTGAGATCAGCTGAGACGCTACCAGCGTTAATCGTTACTGTACCGTAGTAAGTATCAGCAAATGTGCCGGCAGGTACATTGATTCTCACACTCACAGTAGCTGTGTCATCCACCGCAATGAGTGCAACTGTTGCAGGTTCAAATGTGATCTGGTCAGCGGCAATCACTGCTCTTGTTCCAACAAGGTTACTTGCAGAGAAGGAGATATTGGTAAGATCAATGTTTCCAACATTGGCGACTTTGAATGTAGTAGATGCGACTGCGCCATGAGCTGTGGATGCGCCAACAGTATCTTCAACTGCAGCGACACCTGGTGTTGCATTAACTGTGAGCTCAATGTCAAATGTATCACTTGCAACCGCTGCACCATTGGCGTAAGCAGTGGCGATAACTGTTCCACTGTAAGGTCCGGCGAGGACATTAGCAGGTATTGTTACGGTTACCTGCCAATCGACACCCTCACCAGAGTTAATTCCAGGAATGGTTGCTATACTTACATTTGTAGCCGGTATTGTGGAGTCAACCAGTGTCTTTCCGCCCTTATCAAGACCCTTTCCACTGTAAGCAAGGTCACCTGTTACCGTGAAGACGACACTATCAAGGTCTGCATTACCGAAGGCATCAGGATCAGCATTCATCGCCGGACTATTCGGGTTGAGTGCTCTGAAGTATGCATCAACAGTCTGACCGAGATCACCCGCGCCAAGATTGACAGTTCTCTGTACTATATCGAGGTCATAGGACGGCGTAACAGTTACATGGATAGCTACTCTATCATCAACGTTTCCGTTGGTAACTGTGACAAATCCGTAGTAATCAGTTGCATAGGTTCCCGCAGGCACATGGATGTTAACAGTTACCGTCTCTGCCTGACCAACTCTGAGCTGTGTGATACTTGTAGGATCAAATGTTATGTTGGCGGCATTGATTACATGATTGCCTCCAACAAGATCGGAAGATTCAAACTCGATATCGTTAAGATCAATGTTACCGTAGTTCCTGACCGTGAAAGTTGCAGTTGCAACTGCATCGTGTCCAACTGTAACAGACACTGTGTCAGGATACGCCCTGATGTTCTCAACCGGTTTAACTGTGAGCGCAAGCGTGAAGGTATCGACCGAGACAGTGTCTGTACCGCTGAAGGCATAAGCGACTACCTGGCCTTCGTAGTTACCCGCCACAACGCTACGAGGTACAACCACACTTACCGGCCAATCAACACCTTCACCGGAGCCAAGATTTGTTATTGTTGCAATATGGACATATGCACTGCGGATTGAAGAGTCGGCCTTGGCTCCATCTTTGAGTGTGCTTCCTGTGAATTCGAGATCACTTATTGCAAATGTAACGCTGTCAAGGTCACTGTTTCCGAATGGATCTGGATCGATATTCGTTGCCTGACTGTTGGGGTTAACCGCTCTAAAGAGTCCTCTACCTGTATCACCAAGCGCAACCTGTCCAAGGTTAACAACTGTTTCCGCGATATCAAGGTCATACTCAGGTACGATCTCGACTCTGATGGGTACATTATCGTCAGGTCTGCCATCGTCGTCGTGGACATTGATTACACCCACATAGACGCCGGATGGTGTTCCAGGCTGCACTCTAACCTTGATAGCTACATCCACGAAGCTACCGGAAACGAGAGTATCGATGAACTGAGGTACGAAAAGAACATTGGAGGCAGGAATGACTCTGTTGTCAGCAGACACGAGATCTGTGACACTAAACTGGATATTTGCAAGATCAGCGTTACCAGGACCATCTGGATCCGGGTTAGCACTCGAGGCATTCGGGTTCCAAACTCTCATTGCGTCGAGCTGAATAAGTGTATCCTGCGCTCCGCCGGTACCAGAAATCAGGGTGTTCTCAATGTCAATATCTTCAACTGCACCGACAACAACTCTGAGTGTGAAGCTATCGCCAACTGCAGCAACTGCGTCTGCTGCTCTGACAACAGCTTCGTAAACACCTGCTGGCTGCCCGGATGGGATGTGGACATACACATCCACAAGGTCACTTCCGCCAGATGTCAGCGCCGAAGCGCCATTTATTGTTACACTGTCAGGTAATATGAACTCAAGATGATCAGCGGTCCAAAGTGTATCGATTGTGTAAGTGATATTTGAAAGGTCAGCATTACCAAATGCATCCGGATCAACGTTATTGGCATCACTATTCGGGTTAATAAGCTGGAAGAATCCATGCACGGTTTCACCAAGATCTCCGCTAAGTACCATGAGGTTACCAGTCAGGTTACCTTCGTTGTCTGCAATATCAAGGTCATAAGATGGATTGACCGTGATCTGGATAGAGACGGTATCAGAAGGATAACCGTCATCATCGTAAACCCTGATGGTACCTGTATAAGTTCCTGCATGCTGACCCGCAGGCACCAGGACCGTAGTTGTCACAGTGTCATTCGCACCTATTGGCAGGTATCCAATGTGTGAAGGATTGAATGTCACTGCACTTGCAGGAATCACATAGGTTCCATTGTAGAGGTTTGTAACCTCGATCTGAAGATTATCAACTGCTACATTACCAGGACCATCAGGATCCGGGTTATTGGCATTATCCGTATTCCAGACCACGAATTTAGTCAGTGTCACACTCGTCCCATGATCACCAGCACCCTGAACGAGGGTGTTTTCTATGTCTATGTCTTCTGTCACACCAACATTGACCTTCAGCAGGAAGGTGTCGGCAACGTTCTCTGTACCGTCATAGACCCACACATAACCTTCGTAAAGTCCACTCGGTTGATTGGCAGGAATGTTAACTGTAAGTGTTGCACTGTAATAAGATCCAGAGCTGAGATTAGACGGCACATTCGAAGAGATATTTGTAGCAGGGATTGTGTGTCCAACATTATCCGTGAGATTGGTTGCATCGAAGACAAGGTTCGTAAGATCAACATTACCCGGACCATCACCAGGATCAACGTTGTTACCATCTGTATTCGGATTGTAAACCGCAAATCTCGCTGTTACTGTCTGGCCCTGCTGACCATTGAGGTTCATTGTGTTCGCAGACAGATTCTCGAGATTGTCTGCGATATCGAGATCAGCAACTTTATTTACATTCACAACAAGATGGACAGTATCGGATGGCCATCCATCGTTATCCCTTGCAGTAATGGTTCCCTCATAACTGCCAGTGTATGTCCCTTGTGGAACCTCAACGTATACGTGAACCGTATAGGACTGACCAGATTCAAGCATATCAATGGTTGGAGGCGTGAAGTGGACAAGGTTACCCGGTATCTCATGTCCTGAACCATCAGTTAACTTGGTAGCATAGAACTCAATGTTCGTAAGATCAGAGTTACCGTTGTTATTTACAGTAAACGTTGCCTCAGTGGAGTAAGATCCATGATCTGCAGTAACAGTCACACTGCTTTCTGTAATATCAATTACCTCGTTAGAACCAACGGAAACAACGATCTGGAAGCTATCTTCATCTACAGGGACGCCGCCTTCACTATCCGTAAGTTTAATCCAGCCCATGTAAGTGCCGTATGCCTGAGCAGGTCCGATAACAACTTTCACAAGGACATTGACTGCCTGACCTGAGGCAAGAGTTGTAGGTAGACCAACGAGCGATACACTGTCGTGGTAAAGTGTATCCGTTCCACTGATCAGATCTGTAATTGTGGCGGTTATGTTGTTGAGATCAGCATTTGCTGGTCCATCTTCCTCATCCACATTGGAAGCGACAGAATTCGGGTTCACTATCCTGAAGTAACCAGCGACTGTGTCATTCACATTACCTGCAAGACTCATGGTGTTTCCGACAAGATTCTGCTCGTTGTCACTGATGTCAAGGTCGTAAGTAGGATTGACAGTCACGGTGATAGGTACATTATCTGCAGGATAACCGCCATCCGCAAATGCAGTTATCGTTCCATTGTAATTACCAGCATAAGTTCCGAGCGGTATAATGATGTGTGTGGTCACTGTAACAGTCTGACCCACATCGAGCTCGGAAACCATGTTGGGTTCGAAAGTAACATTACCTGCTGGTATCCTGTTGTTAGGATCAAGCACAAGATTTGTGCTGTAGAACTGGATACCATAGAGTGGTGCATTTCCGTTGTTGGTTATGTCAAATGTTACTGTTAATTCACTATTGTGGTCACCAGATACAGAGATGGAAGCGTTTGTAATGTCGAGGGATCTCTGTGGACCAACTTCAACTTTGATCCTTACAGAGTCGGATACGCTTCCAGGTGTACCTGTGATCTTGATCCAGCCATAGTAATCACCATACGCCTGTCCAGCCGGTATATCCACAACCACAGGTACGTCTGCGAAATCACCACTATTTAGTACAGCAGGAAGCGTGACAGTAATAGCAGAGCTTGGCATTGAGTCACTATGATCAGCAGTGTAGAGGTATGCACTAACCGTCGCTGCAAGAGCAGTAAAGTCTGCATTTCCAAATGGATCTGGATCAACATTCATCGCCTCACTGTTCGGGTTCACCACCCTCACAACTGCTGTGTCAGAATTGCCTGGTGTATTGTTGAGAGTAACAACATTCCCGAGCACATCGCCAGCATTATCTGCTACGTCAAGGTCGTATGCAGCATTGACCGTCACATTGAGGGTAACTGTCGCACCTGGATATCCATCATCATCCATCACTGTTATCGTTCCACTGTATGCTCCCGCATACGTTCCCGCTGGCACGTGCACCCTGATCTTCACATCGCTGTTCGCTCCACTCGCCAATGTAATACTTGCTGGATCAAACTCTATGTTCTCTGATGTTATGTAATGACCTGATCCATCACTCAGGTCTGTTACTGTAAATGTTATGTTGTCAAGCGTATTGTTTCCTGTATTGGTCACTGTTATTGTCGTTGAATCTACTGATCCATGATCAACTGCAATCGCCGCCGGTACACTCACCGTCAGACCCTCTACTGGTCCAACTACCACTCTTAACCTCACTGAATCTTCAGAACTACCTGGCACACTCGTAAACTTAATCCATCCATAGTAGTCTCCATATTCCTGACCCGCTGGAATGTTTACTATCACTCGCACATCTTTGCTCGCTCCACTCGCAAGCGCTCCAATCGCCTCCACTGTTACATTGGCATTTCCTATCGTATGGGCTCCATCCTGTGTACTGAGATTACTTACCGTCACATTCACATCGGTAAAGTCTGCATTTCCAAATGGATCTGGATCGACATTCATCGCCTCACTGTTCGGGTTCACCACCCTCACATAACCCGTATCACGACCTGATGGGACATTATTAAGGGTCAGAACATTTCCAAGGACATCGCCAGCATTATCTGCCACGTCAAGGTCGTATATCGCATTAATCGTGAGTTTAATAGTTACAGCATCTATTGGATATCCATCATCATCCAGTACCCACATTGTTCCAAGATAGACTCCGTTATGGGTCCCAGCAGGAACAGTGACAGATACCGGCAGTTTCGCTGTATCTCCAATATTAATCTGGTAAATTGTAGCATTGGAGACAGGTACGCCTTCAATGCTAATATATTCTGCATCAATTGTGTGCGTTCCGTCAGTCAGGTCTGTGGCTTCAAACCTAATTGCATCAAGCAGATTGTTCCCTGTGTTGGCAACCGATACAGAGTCAAGAGTAATAACTCCGCTTACTCCGGCACCAAACAAAGTATCTTCAACAACATCCAGTCCCTCAACTGGACCAACCACAACCTGTACACGCACAGAGTCTGTGTCGACATCAACGGCACCACTACTGGCAATAACTCTCAGCCATCCTTCGTATATACCCTGCTGCTGTGCTGCAGGTATATTCACAATCACACTTGCATCAAAGGAAAGTCCACTATTAAGTGATCCACCAGCAGGAAGTGTGAAGTTAGTTGTGGCAAGACTGTATGCACCGTTCTGTGTCGTCAGATCTCCTGCAAGCTCAAATCTATAGTCAAAATTCGCATTTCCAAACGGATCTGGATCGACATTCATCGCCTCACTATTTGGATTGACTACTCTTACATACCCTGTATCGCTCGCGCCAGGTAGATTGTTCAGGGAGAGAACATTGCCAAGGACGTCACCCGCGTTATCGGCTACATCTATGTCATAAGATGGATTCACCGTCACTGTTAATGGCACATTCTGAGCAGGATATCCATCATCATCTCTGACAGTAACTGTGCCATTATATGTACCTGCAAATGTTCCGGCGGGTACATTCACATATATGGTAACATCAACGGAGGCACCGCTTGGCACCGTTGCCGAAACAGGGACAAACGATATGTTACTTGCATCAATATAATGGCTACCGAAAGTAAGATCAGTTACCTCAAATACAAGATTATCGAGTGTATCGTTTCCTGTATTGGTCACTGTTATGAATGTTGAACCTGTCTCACCATGATTGACACCAATTGCCATCGGTGTTGTGACAGTAATAGACTCAACAGGACCAACTACAACTCTAATTCTCACAGAATCTGTATCTACGTCAGCACCAGCTCTATTAGCAATCGCTCTAATCCAACCATAATAAGTGCCATATTCCTGCCCTGTTGGTATGTTAACCGTGACAAGTGCCTCAAGGGAATTTCCGCTCTCGAGAGTTGTAGCTGCAGGAAGTGATACATTTGTTGCACTCAGTGTATAGGAAGCATCAAGTGTAGCAAGATCTCCTGCCAGTTCAAATCTTACATCGTACGCCACATTTCCAAATGGATCCGGATCAACATTTGTCGCCTCACTGTTCGGGTTCACAACAATCACATTACCGGCATCAGACTGGCCAGGGAGATTATTAAGTGTCAAAACATTTCCTGATACATCTCCACTGTTGTCAGCAATATCAATATCGTAGGCTTCGTTGACCGTCACATTGAGGGTAACTGTGGCGCTTGGATATCCATCGTCATCCATCACTGTTATCGTTCCACTGTATGCTCCCGCATACGTTCCCGCTGGCACGTGCACCCTGATCTTTACATCGCTGTTCGCTCCACTCGCCAATGTAATACTTGCTGGATCAAACTCTATGTTCTCTGATGTTATGTAATGACCTGATCCATCACTCAGGTCTGTTACTGTAAATGTTATGTTGTCAAGCGTATCGTTTCCTGTATTGGTCACTGTTATTGTCGTTGAATCAACCGATCCATGATCAACCGTTATAGCAGGCGGAGCTGTTACGGTTAAAGCCTCAACAGGACCCACATGGACTCTGAGGTCAAACCAATCAATTAGCTGGTATGTCCAAGGCTGAGTTGAGTCATAGGTAGAGCCTGTAAGTCTTCCAACCGCGGTAATGATAACTTTTCCTGAGAAGTCATCAGATGGATCAGCTGTAACAGGATTATGCGCAGTCCACTTCGTTGTATAAGTTCCGTAATGGGCATTGGCGGGTGCGAGAACTTTAACAGTAAATGTGTGGGAGAATTCATCACGCCAGAGTGTATCCTGACCAAACAGGACGGCAGGAATACTGTCATTAGGGTTATCTACATTGAACAGCCATAAGGTGTCGGAAATACCACCATGAGCAGGATCGAACGGATGTCTCACATCATTATCAGGATCATACCAGGCAAGAGATTCCGCGTCCTCAGTTGCTGGTCCATCAAATGGGTCAGCATTGAGATTAGATGCTGAGGATGAGGGGTTCGCAACAACATAGATTCCGGTCGTCGAATCACCTGGAGACACATAGAGTTCCATATTGTTATCAGCGTCGATATCCTCAAGCCCCTGGACCACGTCAACATCAGGTGAGACGATAGAGAACTTGAGCCAGAAGTAATCAAAGGATCCACCTTCTATCGCCTCAACCGTTCCACCGGGTGCCGTTCCAGGAATTGTTACAGCATTACCCCATGGATCGGTCAAATTCTGTGTTGGACCATCATAAACACCATCATTATCGATATCGTTCCAGGTGAAGACCACACCGTAGTAAGTTCCATGTGGAAGCAGGTGTGGGGTGGAACGCATAATAATGACATTAATACTGTCAAAGGAGCCAAGTGTTAGCGTATCGAGCGACGGGAGAACGATATTTTCCCTTACATCTGATGTATCAATTCCAGAAGGCACATCGTAGGCGTAGTATCTGTATCTCACGAAGTAGGCATTCATATTACCCTGAGTGTCAGCATCCCATCCACCGATTGAATCAGCAGCTGAAGTCGGATTGAAATGGAAGTGTGAAGGATTCTCCTGTGGAACAGCCGGATTTCCATTTACATCATTAACATCGTCATTATCATTATCGGGATAGAGGTTAGGATTGGAAACAAAGAATATTCCTGTGTCAGAAAGACCGGTATTGAATATCAGGTTCATAACATTGTCAATTGCACCTGTAGAATCCTGATCAGAAGCTCCGACTCCATTAGACAGGCTATCCCAGTTTGCAATATCGAGATCTGTCTTGGTTTCAACAATAACTCTGAGTACCAGCGTATCGATAGGGTTGAGTCCATACCAGAGGACAACCCTGCCATCATATTTACCAGGAGGCGTACCCCAAGGGATCTTTGCAACAAATACAAGAGTATCAATATCACCAATTGGCAATCCATTACCTACAGTATTGTCAAGATACGGATTAGCAAAGATATCATTTCCTTCATCGATTCCCCTTGCGTAAATACTGTCTGCAGGAATAATCTGACCGGGGAATGTGTCAGGATAGTAATAAACAGTATCTGCCCATTCAACAGCTGTCCAGGTTACATACAACTGGTTAATATTGAAACCGTAGTTGTTAACAACTCTAAAGAGGACAAATCCTGTATCACCAGGAAGAGGATCTATCTTAAGTGTGTCGCTTGTAAGGAGATTACCATTCTCATCCTCAATATGGAACATAACATCGCCAACTGTAGCATCAAGCGGATCACTATCAGTACCGTCAGCTACACCACCGTGATCAGTGTCGGGATCGAGAGGATTGGTTTCATCACCCGGATTTGCTCCGTTATTCTCAGAAAGTCTCTTGGCAGCTGCTGAGAAGATATAGTGGAAGTTTGGTGAAACATCCCATTTACCATCTTTGTTGAGGTCTTCTAAATCATCGTTAACACCATCTCCATCAGTGTCCGTGCTTGCTAAATCAGTGTAGGTTCCAACATCAGCATCATGACCTGCAACACCCCACTCGACACCATCAGGGATATTATCACCATCCACATCGTCGGTCAGGGCTTCATCATTGCCACCATTATTCATTACATCGGCAAAGACTTCCCAGCCGTCACTCAATCCATCGTTATCCGTGTCCCTATTATCAACAATAGTTTCGCCTGCATCATGAGCACCATTAGCATTGGCGTCCTCATCACCATCGAGAAGGCCATCGTTATCCGTATCATTATCAAGAGGATCTCCGTTTACAGCTACATCAATATCATCATTTAGTCCATCATTGTCAGAATCTGCCAACCTCGGATCTGTTGTGTAGTAAGTCGCACCCTGCTTCTCACCAATAAGTCTGTAATCTCCATGTATGTCAGGATAAAATCTTCTATCAGCTGAAGTATAAACGATTGTATTGTGTGGAGCTTCATCAAATCCATCACCGTCGGTATTGGTAGAATTAATATTAGTAC
>CAZNDM010000008.1:0-4157 GCA_964571845.1 uncultured bacterium
GTAGTTTTGTCCGAAGAGGCATTCAAAACGGAGGACGAAATTGCCGCCTTTCTTGGACTCACCCGTCAGACTGTAAGAAACATTTTGAGGGCGGATCCCGAACTTGTGATGGCGAAAATTGAAGGTGAGCTTAAGGAAAAAACCCCAAAGGCTCACACAGCAGGTGGTCTTGCAAAAATTGCCTACAAGGAGATAAAGGAAGGAAGAGACAATCTCAACATATTCATTTTCGCACTGCAGAGCGCTTCTGAAACACTCGGCATTACCTGGCCAATTGAAGTTTTGAAACGAATCAAAGGTCTCGACTTCCCGGTTGAAAAGGAAGCTCTTGCTGAGAGACTCGCCGGCCTCAGGATCAAGGACAGACCAATTGAGGAGATCCTTGACAGGATGCAGTATCCTGTGAAGAGTCCGAGCGATCTTTTGCATCAGATAAGAGAGCAGCTTGAGGGTTAGGGTTAATGGGGGGCGGCGCCGAAGGCGCCGCCCCCCATATCATTTTAAAAAAATTAGCTCCAGGCGAGCAAGGAGGTGAAAGATGGTAATTCTTAAAAGACACGCTGAGCTCCTTTTAAAAGCAAGGGATGAAGGCGTTAAATTTGCTGATGTCCTCGGTGACGATATCCATTATCTCGATCATCTTGATAAAATGGGCCTGATTGAACTCGACGACGAGGGGGTTTTTACAACCACTTATTCAGGCTCTCTACTTGCTGAGACAATTGAAAGAATCCCGGAATTTGGCGGGATTCCTCTGGATGAATGGGAAGACAATTTCAGGTTTCTCGGATCTGAGATCATAACGATGTTGTACACAGCCCGACATGTGCAGGGCAAGACACATGAATCTTTCAACGAAGAGCTCGAAAAGAGGGGATTCGCCAGTGGTGGTCACCTGACGCCACTTGCTTACAACATTATTGAGCATTATGAAAAGGCGCATCCAAGGCTCGTAATCTCCAGAGAACTTGCTGAGACCCTGAGGAAAATGCCACCCGGTCCGGGTCAGACAAAGTTTTTAACTGCCAACAGGTTTCACCTGCTTGAACTTGAGTCAATGAGACTCCTGTCTTTTAGCATTCCGAAAAGCGAGGTTTATGCCCTATCCGGACTGGGTCAGCAGATAAGGGCGGCAGTTATAAACAGTGCACCTGCCTACGATGTGGTCATTGATGAGAAAGTTCTAAAGCTCTTTTATGATGGAAGTTACAGGGATTCCTCCATATTTCCGAGACTGGTTGCCATGGCATTTGTTACGCCTGAGGGTGAACTTCTGCAGGCAGGTAAGCACCTTGTTTCAGCTGCCGGAATTTATTTTGATGGACCGATCACGGTAAATCCCTCACTCCACCTGGAGCTTTTTGATATTTACACCTTAAAAGCTATTGCTGAGCTGGAGGATGAGGGAGAGAAGGAGATTGATCAGGAAAAGATCAGGTTAAAAGTCAGGAAAAAGTTCGAGCTTGAGGATTTTGATCCGAGGCTCTATCTCCACAGGCTTCTCGCTGTAAGGTTGATTAATGTGAATTTCTCCGAGACTTCTGAAATTTTTAATCTTACGGAGTGGGGTCGAGAGGTTTACGAGCATCAGAAACTTTCGGAGAAAGCGGTTCCAGCCCATGGTGTTAAGTCCATAACGCTTACGAGAATGGAATTTACAGCTCCTGAGTACACATGGTTTGTAGATGGCGAAAAGGCAGGGTTGACTGGCAACGGATTTCCGTCCAAAGCAGGTTTAACCTATGCGAGGATTGCTTCGAATGCGGAGAAGATACCCTTTGTGGAAAATGTTGAGCTTAAGGCTTTGAGGATTTTACCGCTTTTCAATGGGAGTTACATAAACGAGCTTGAGAAATTGTGGAAGGAGGATAAGCCGTTACTTGAGGTTCTCTCATCCCTCGACGCCGATGGGATAGTGGATCTTTTGCCTGGAAATGCGGTGGTTTTGACGGAGGCAGGGAAACTGATAAAGAGGGCGTTGCAGTCAGTTCCAGATTCTGTGCAGTATCCGGTTCATCCTCTGCTGGTAAAGATACTCGTTAAGGTTAATGAAGAGATGGAGGCAGGGAATGATCTTGCGGGTGCGCTCAAGAAGGCGGAGAAGGAGCTCGGGGTTCCTTCTAAGTTATTTGAGGATCTCGTGTTATTTGCTAAGAGGGTGAAGTACATTGGAGCGAGGAATTTGACGCCGCACGGAAAATATCTTGTGCAGGCATTCAGGGAGTTATCAAAGATAAGGAAGGTTTGGGAGGAGGTTTTGGTGTGAGTTAATGGGGGCGGCGCCTTCGGCGCCGCCCCCATCTAAAAGGAGGTAGAACGATGTATGATCCAATTTCTCTGTTGTTTCTCATAATCTTTTTGATCGGGTTGATTTATCCTCAATTACAGCACAGATTTCTGGTAGGTGGGAGACTGTCTCTCATCAGAAAGCTTGAGAAAAAGAGGAATTCCCGTGTGATTACGATGATTCACAGACAGGAGAAGATCGGGCTTTTCGGAATCCCGTTTTTCAGATTCATAGACATTGAGGATTCAGAGGAGGTGTTGAGAGCTATCAGGATGACACCGAAAGACACACCTATTGATCTGGTGCTCCATACACCCGGCGGTCTCGTACTTGCAGCCACGCAGATAGCACGGGCATTGAAGGATCATCCGGCAAAGACGACGGTGATTGTTCCTCATTATGCAATGAGTGGTGGTACGTTGATAGCGCTTGCTGCTGACGAAATCATTATGGATCCCCATGCAGTTCTTGGACCTGTTGATCCACAGCTTTCGGATTCCCAGGGTGGAGGAGCGGTACCGGCTGCTTCAATTGTTAAGGTTGTTGAGGAAAAGGGTGTACAGAACGTTGAGGATGAGACCCTGATAAAGGCTGATGTGGCGAAAAAGGCCCTTGATCAGGTCAAAAATATCGTTTACGACCTGCTTGAAGGGAAGCTCGACGAAGAAAAGAGGAAGGAGATTGCAGATAAGCTATCGCAGGGGTACTATACACATGACTATCCTATAACAGTCGAAGAGGCGAAGTCAATGGGGTTGAAGGTTTCAACTGATGTTCCGCAGGAAGTTTATGAGCTTATGAATCTTTATCCTCAGGCACAGCACGGGCGTCCGGGCGTGGAATTTATTCCAGTGCCTTATCATCAGCCAAAAAGCACAAATCACGGCTGATTTTTTCACTCTTAACAATGGTCCCCCTTCTCGTATGGAGGGGGATTTTTTTATTTTGTTAAAATTGGATGTAAAAAGGTCAGCTGGACATCAGGGTTGGCGTGCAGCTGATAGGTCTGTTTTCGGTGGATTCCTGATGTGAAAAATTTTTCGAAATTTTTTCCACCACCTACGCTGGACCTCGAACAGGCGTGTGAAGGATACCTCTGCAATAACGCATTTCAATTTCCTTCCTTATAGCGCGATAGCATTGTGAAAGGTCACAAAATGATCACCACGAAATGTGTTTGGCATTGTGAGGATGTCCCCCAGTAACTTCTTCCCCCGCCTCGCAGGATAATTCTCTTCGATCTCCCACATCACTTTACGGGGAGAGTTTCTTCGAATTCTCCCTCGCTTTGTTGGGAGACTCTCTTTAGCCTCCTCTCTCACCTCGCAGGAGAGCCCCTTTTCAGACTTCTTCCTCACTTTGTGGGAGAGACACCTACCCGACCCACTCCCTCGCCCTACGGGAGCCCTTTTCAAACTACTCCCCTCTTTGTAGGGGAAACTCCTCTTTGGACTCTTTCCCCGCCTTGCGGGAGCCTTTTTCAAACTCCTTCCCACTTTGTGGGAGAGACCCCCTCTTTGGACTCCTCCCCGCTTTGCGGGAGCCCTTTTCAAGCTCCTCCTAACTTTGTGGGGGGAGACCCTATTCCAACCCCTCCCCCACGCCGCAGGGCGGCGTGGGGGAGGATAAAGGAGGGGGCAAAAAGGGCAGATCTGACGGAGGGAAGCGGGTGGGGTTATGTTGCCCTCCCCTTAATCCCCTCCCGCACAGAGGGTGTGGAGTTTGTGGAGGGCTCTTCCCGCACAGAGGGTGTGGAGTTTGTGGAGGGCTCTTCCCTCACAGTGGGAGGGGGGATTGTGGGCGGACTTCCGCACGGCGGGAGGGGAGTTTGTGGAGGATTCTTCGTGCAAGCGGGAGGGAGGTTGAGAAG
>CAZNDM010000009.1:0-6366 GCA_964571845.1 uncultured bacterium
GGAACCACGCTCGACCTTCCATCCTTTCTGGTGTCTCGTCATTTGAGCTTTCTTTTCCGGAAAGTGGGAGGGATCATCTTTCACTTTCACGAATTGGAGTGATCACCCACCATCTACACTCCTGCTTGCCGGGGTCATGTATCACTACCTATTCAGCTTGTGGGAGTCACTCCTAACTCCTCACCTGCTTGCGGAAGGGGTATCTACAGACTCCCTTCACACGAAGTGGGAGAGATGACCCACCATCTCCCTTCCCACGAAGTGGGAGGGGATCACTCCCACCTCCCCTCCCGCTCTGCGGGAGGGGATTGAGGGGAGGGCAAAAAGTCTCCACATGCTTTTCTCTGTCAAATCAGCTCTTTTTACCCCCTCCTTAATCCTCCCCCACAAAGTAAAGCTTTGCGGGGGAGGGGTTTGTTGAGTATGTCCCCGCAAAGCGGGGGAGGGGGTTGTCGAGTGTGTCCCCGCAAAGCTGGGGAGGGGTTTGGATTTTCACAAAGCTTTGCGAGGGAGGAGTTTGGAACTTCCCCCGCGAGGTGGACAATCTCCCCCGCGTCTCACAGAACTGGAGGGGCAGAATTAATTTGACCACCTCCGCAAAACAACCCATCTCTGGAAGTTTAGTTAGTCCTCATGGTGTTACCGCCCTGTGGAAAAGCATCCCAAAACCTCTTCGAAATTCGGTGAAACCTGTTAGCTGGACCTCGCTCTCAAAATATCGGTCTAAGGTGGAGATTAGCAAGTACCCAGAGAACCGCCACACATCGGGAGAAGCGGGTTCATCGGTGAATCTTCACCAAATTTTTTAGAAATGTGGGGCATAAGACCACACACCTGAAATTAAAAGATAACTCCTTCTATTGCAGGAAAAGCTTAAAAACCACAGTCCCTGTTTTGCCAGGGCATTTTTACAAACATTCTCAACTCCACCGGGGTGAGATTTCTGATCGGACCCTAAGTGAGCTTCTTTATTTCTCTGAAAAAGTGACTGATCTGTTCCATACTGCGGTGAGGAGTGAGGATTGGTATCAATGTAATCCACACGGCAAGGATTGCAAATGCTGTTCTGTCCCCTAACCAAGCAGCGAGCAGAAATCTACCATAGATGAGAGCCATCCAGAGCATCATCGGGGCTTCGTTTCTGGTCAAAAGGTAGGCTCCAATAAACAAAATTGTGAAGACTATTGCAAGTTGAGGTGACACACAGCCTCGATTTACAAGGTTCACCAGGATCGAGGCAGAAAAGGTAAGATCTGCGTAAAGGTCAAACTTCCCAAGATGAGTGCCTCCATATCTGCGGGCAAGGAAACCGTCAAACATGTCTGATGCCCATCCAATGACCACGAGAATGGCAGTGTTTAAAATGCTATCAGAAAACAGAATAAAAAAGGACACAAAAAATCTCCCCACGGTGAGCGAGTCAGCAAAGATATGCATTTTCTCAGCAAGAAGTCTCATATTTACTAAATAACGATTTTTGTGTGAAAAATCAAAATTCAGCTAATCGATCTGTGATTACGGAAGGAAAATAAGGGGGGCGTCGCAAGAAGGGCATCATGCCCTTCTTGCGACGCCCCCCTTTATTTCAAAATCACCAGTTTACTTTTTCTTCCTCTTGAATGGCTCCCTCATCCGGTTCAGCTGGTAGTTTGAAATCAGGTAAATCTGGTCTTTGTCCTCCCTCTTTACATACACAGAATTTTTATCCCTCTTCTTACCTACGAGCAGCCTGTAAGTTGACCCATCTTTCAATGTTATTTCGAAGATTTCCCTGGGTTTAGCAAGGCCCGTTTTTTCGAGAGATAGGGTATCTTCAAAGTCCATAGCTGAGAGGGCTTTGACTGTGTTGATCGCATTTTTTATTGCTGATGTATCCCCTCTGGTGTTAAATTTCCAGGTGCTGTCCTCCCTTTCTGCGTAAAGAGTATCTTTTCCTGAAATGTAGGCAAATCGCACTATACTATCTGCTTTAAAGAGGAATATCCTTCTCTCTCGCCATCCTTCAATATTCGAAGTAAATGGACTTTTCAGGTAGGACTTCACAAGAAATACTTCCTTCATCTCCGGATTTCTTACATAGGTTGAGGTAAAGGTAGGACCTGAATTTCCCAGGTAGAGTTCGACCAACTTCTCATTTCCGTTGTACGCAATTACTTTGTGTGCATTTTCAGTTACCCCGAACTTCTCATAGTTTTTTGGGTTTTTTGAAACAATCTCCCCCTTTAAGTTAACAAGGATCTGGAGTCTTTTTTCGATTAAACTCTGATTGGCCTCTTTGGGCTCGCCATTGACCATAACGACCCATTTGCCATCGGTTTTTCTGACCTCAACTGTATCTTTACCATTGATGATTTCGAGCCTTGTTATTGAGCTCTCCGTTACATCTGAGGGGATTGGAGAGTTTTCTTTATAACTTCTGCGAGACTTCCAGTTTTTCTGAACAACAAGGGCAACAACGACGAGGACAATAAGTATCGCTGCGAGGATAATAAGTTTTTTCATGCTTTACCTCCTTCTCTTTCTTCTAATTGAATATCTCACGAGGCCGAAAATCACCACCACGAGGGGCATCAATACGATATTGATCAATCTAATCAATGTCCTGGCGGTGTCACTTAACTCAGCAATAGGCCTTTCGGTCAGTACCTTAGTTCTCACATCAATGAGCTCATTACCAAAGCTCAAGTAGTCCAGGGCGTTCATAAAAAAGACCAGATTTTCCTTGAAACTTCCTGCAAATGGATTCTGCAGGAATCTCGAGTTTCCCACGATCAGCAATATCGTCGAATCACTGAGTGAAACATGTTTTGTGGAGTCAAATCCTTCGGGTGGGGTTGTACCGAATGTTGATGGAACCCTGCCCCTGACAAGTGCAATGAGATCGAACTGTGAGAGCTTATCTTTGTCCGGAACCTTTATGAAATCAGGGGAAAGCATAAAGAATTTGCTCTGCTCCCAGCTCTGTTTTGTACTCCGTGCAAGAATTTTAACACTGTAGTCCGATGAGGAATCGTTCTTCACTTCGAGGCTGCTCGTCCATGGTAAAACAAGGGAATTCAGTTTGCTAACAATGGGGTTTTCTTTGTCGAAGTTGCGCACCTTTACCCAGAAAGGATAAGGGACAATGAAACGCATCACGCCGGAGCTAAAAGGGGCAAGCTCATTGGAAATGTCGAGAACCAGGTTTTGGGAAATCTTCACTCCATAACTCACATGGTCAAGGTTGTACTCAGGTACTGCTGTGGCACGAAGTCCATTCACATCCACCCCGTCCACGAGGAGAATTGCTTTTCCTCCATGCATGATGTACTGGTCAATTCTGTAAAGCGTAGCAGTATCGAGCTTTGAAACACCTGCGACGACAAGCACATCAAGAGTATCCGGAATGAGAGAGTCTATCTCAACGATTTTGAATTCGTGCTCGACCCTCTGCCTCACCGTTTCATAATCGCCATAAAGATCGTGTCCTCCGCCTTTGACGAGGAATCCCACGACACGGGTTCTATTTTCAGTCAGCTTCAAGATCCTCGATGTAATCTGATATTCGAGATCGTCAGTTGTCTGGATAACAGGGATAACTTCGTGCTTATCGAGATAGAATATGGCGAGTCCGAGATAACCCTTCACGACCTGCAGCCTGTCCTTTTCGAGTATGTTCATTTCAACTGCCGGTATTCCAAGTGATCTAACTTCCTGCTCGATTTTGGGGTCTTTGGCTGGATCTATGAATTCAATTCTCAGGTTTCCATGAGAATATGCCCTGTACTCTTCGAGGATGTCGGAAACCCTTTCCTTTATGGGCATGAGCGTAGGAGGTAATTTTTCGCTCATAAATACCTTCACGATCATTATGTCGTCGAGGTTGGAAACAGCTTTCTTGGAAGCCTCTGAGAGTGAGTATATGCGGTTGCGTGTCAGATCGACTCTCACGAGTACACGGGTAAAGATGAAGTTAACAACGATCATGATAAAGAGTACGAGGATGAGGCTTGTTATCTCCCTGACCAGCTCTTTCCGTCTCATTTTATCTCCTCTCCTTTATGACGATATATGTGAGGTAAAGGAATGTTACAATGACCGTCAGGTAGTAGAGCACATCTCGAAGGTCAATGACGCCACGAGCTATTGAGTCGAAGTGGTAACCGAGGCCGAAGTATCGGATAAGAGGGGCAATTGATGGGGGGAGGGTAACAGTGACAAAGGATTCACCGACTATGAACAGGATAAAACTGAAGATCAGTCCAAGGATAAAGGCCACGATCTGGCTTGATGTGAGACTGGAAGCAAAGAGGCCTATTGCCAGGTAGGCACCGCCGAGTAATAGAGCCCCGAGATATCCGGAAATTATCTCTCCCGGATCAGGTGATCCTATCAGAGCAATGGTGATGGGTATGGTTATGGTCAAGAGCAACATCACCACCAGGAAGACAAAACTTGCGAAAAATTTCCCGAGGAGAATTTCAGTGTCTTTAAGCGGTAATGTGAAGAGGACTTCGATGGTTCCAAGTTTTCTCTCCTCAGCCCACTGACGCATAGTTATAGCTGGCATAAAAAGCATGAAAATGATCGGTAGCATGTTGAAATAGGGTCTCATGGTAGCTTCGCCATAGAGGAAAAAGGTTTTAAAAAACAGCCAGGATGTTAAGCCAAGGAAGACAACTGTGATGATGTATCCCATGGTTGAATTGTAATAGGACTTGAGTTCTTTTTTCAGAACTGCAATCATGACGGTACCTCCTCGGTTATGAGGGAAAGGAAGACATCTTCGAGAGTCGCCTTTTCCCTCCACATTTCAAGGAGTATCCAGTCATTCTGTTTGGCGAGGAGGAAGAGCTTTTCCCGGATATCCTCACCTTTCTGCGGTTTGATGATAAACTCGATTTCGCCACCATCTCTTACCCTGTGAGTGTATGCTTCGATCCACGGGGTCTGGTCGAGTACAGTGGAGACCTGATCTGGTGTGTCAGCTTTAACGACAAAATGGAGTGATAGGTCTCCCCTTGCGAGTGCGGTGAGTTCCTCCGGTGCACCTGAAGCCACAATTTTCCCGCGGTTTATGATGAGAATCCTGGTAGCCGTTGCCTGTGCTTCGGGGAGGATGTGAGTGGAAATGATCAGTGTTTTTTCCTTTCCTAAATCCTTTATAAGACTTCTGATTTCAACGATTTGAGTGGGGTCAAGCCCAGTTGTTGGCTCGTCGAGGATGAGTATTTCAGGATCGTGGATGAGTGCCTGAGCGAGTCCCACCCTTTGTCTGTAACCCTTGGAGAGCTCACCAATTGGTCTGTAAATCACATGTTTTATGTCCACTGTGTCAACCACTCGGTCAATTGCATCTTTCAGTTGGGATCCCTTGAGTCCCCGGGCTTCACCAACGAACTGCAGATATTCGAGTACTTCCATGTCGTCGTAGAGGGGATTGTCCTCGGGGAGATAGCCGATACTCTTCTTAACCTCTATGGGATTCTGGATTACGCTGTTTCCACGAACGAAAACATCACCTGAATCTGGGAAAATGTAGCCGGTGATTATTCTCATGGTGGTTGTCTTGCCGGCTCCGTTGGGTCCCAGGAATCCGACGATTTCACCCTGTCTGACTTCAAAGCTCACATCGTCCAGTGCTCTAATATAACCGTAGTTTTTCACTATGTTCCTGACTTCGATCATTGCTTTTCCCCCGGGAAAGGTTTGGATTATAAAAATATTCCGCATTCAAACTAACTGTCAAACCCATGACCTTTTGCGAATTTTCAGGCTGAAAAATTCAGCGATGTGTCAAATTGGTGGGTAAGCGGGGCTTTTCGCATGGAGTTGGGAAGGTGTTCGAAAAAAATTCTTTTGGGGTAAAAGGGGCACATAATTTTTTAATTTTCCTTTCCAGAGCGTTTAATGCTGTGGGAGGATACTCACTGTCCTCCTCACACTGGATATGTCAGCACTGTATGGGGGACACTTCTCAATCTCCTCCACAAAAAGGATGCCTTGTGGAGGACTTTCCTTTAGTCTCCTTCCCCACAAGACGGATTGCTTGTGGAAGGATCACCTTTCGACCTCCTCCCCCACAAAGTTTTACTTTGTGGGGGAGGATTAAGGAGGGGGCGAAAGAGCAGGTCTGGCGGAGGGAAGCGGGTGGGCTTTTGATACCCTCCCCTCAATCCCCTCCCACGAAGTGGGAGGGGGGTTTGGAGGAGACTCCCACGAAGTGGGAGGGGAGGTCGTTGAGGAAAACTCGCACGGAGCGGGAAGGGAGATCGGGAAAGACTTCCACGAAGTGGGAGGAGAGGTTTAGAGAAACTTCAACAAATGGGAGAGGGGTTTGGAGAGACCCGCATGAAGTGAGAGGGGGATTGTGAGTTAACACCCGGA
>CAZNDM010000010.1:0-2509 GCA_964571845.1 uncultured bacterium
GTATTCTCGAAATAGACTCTTCCATGAATGTTGTCTGGAGCAAAAGATTCTACAACAATACAAATGCATATGGCATCTTTTATCCCAATAGTGCAACTGAATTTGCAAATGGATTTGTTTTTGCTGGAAAAAGAGATGCCGGGATCGAATACAATATTGCACTTGTTGCAATTGATAGCTCTGGAAATCCCCTATGGTTCAGCATCTATAAATCAAGTCCTGCAGGCAGCCGAGACGAAGCAATTGATGTTTCTAAATCGTCGTCCGGTCTCGTGATCGCCGGCAATGGTTCTGTCGGCAGTTTCATCATCTACCTGAAAACCGATGAGAGCGGCAATCTTCAGTGGTCAAAAAAATTCAGTGATCCCGGTGGTCACTCTGTCAGGGCAAGTGCCATCTGCCAAACTGGTGTGGGACCGTATCTGATCGGGGGTAAATTCGATAAAAATGCATACTGGGACTACCTTCTTTTTACAGTAACAACTGACGGAGATTTTCCTGCAGCCTGCGGGTACTTTTCAGATATAAATATGAGTGATTCTATCTGTCCACTGCAAAGCGAGAATATTCCGGTTTCCTCGTCCAGCTTTAATCTCCTGCATGGCGAATACTCTCTCGGAGGATTTCCATTTGAGGTTTCAACTCTCTGCGGAGTAGCTACCTCGATCGATGAAAACGGATGCAATTGCGGTTACGAAAGAGGCAACCTGCTCCTTAGATCGCTTCCCCTTGAGAGATCACATTTTTACAGAGTTTTTTCAAACAACGGGAGGCTAATCTATCAGGGACACGGCAAAACCCTTATCCTCCCTGTTGGCATCTACATTGTTAAAGATCTAAAGGGAGAAAGTGAAAAGGTAATAATTTTGAAATAAAAGCAGGCGTCAGACAGCCGAACTTATATTTCGACAACAAAATCCGGTTTAAAATCCCTTACAAGTTCGTCGTCAAAGTATCCAAATTGATTTGCAACGACCCTTGTATTACAGATTTTGTAGTCCCTGAAATTATGAGTGTGTCCGTGGACCCAGAGTTTTATATTGGGGTGCTGGCAGATGAATTCTTCAAGATTTGATGCAAATGCGGCAGATGATATATCGTCTTGAAACTTTTCATCTATGGATTTTATGCTTGGTGCATGGTGGGTGATTACGACAACCTTTCTGTCCGTGAATTGCTGGAGCTTCTCTTTAAGGAAAGTCCTTGCGATGGAAAAAAGATGGGTGAAGTGTGCGGGAGAAAATCTTCTGTACTCCTGGCCGTATCTGATTTTTCTGAAATCAGACAACATGCCTATGAGAATCCTACCAGCTGTAATAAAATCTCCAAAAAGATTTAAATCTGTCCAGAGAGTGGTGCCAAGAAACACCACATCGTCAAACTCCAGAAAATCGTTGTCGAGAACAAAAATATATCCTGTATCCCTGGCAAGGGATTTGATCTGGTTTAGAGTCTGCGGGTATGCACCGCCATAGTATTCGTGGTTTCCGGGAATGTACAGAACCCTTGTGTCAGCTGAAAAATGAGACCTGATCCAGCCAATTCCGCGGTTTTTTGTGTGTATGTCTCCAGCAAGAATTACAAAATCTGCACCGGTCTTTGGAATTTTGAGAACATCTTTGCCCTGCCAGAATTCAACATGTAAATCACTCAATATATGAAGCCGCATGTGTTTTATTTTAAACATTTTATTGAGATTAGTTTAGGCTATAGCAAGACTGTTCGAAAAATATTCTACCGGTCAATTTGCGGAAAAACTCTTTATCTTCCTCTCCTGCTTACGAGAAGATCCACCTGCAATATACCCACCCACGAAGTGGGAGGGTTCACCCCCAACTTTCCCTCCCACTATGCGGGAGAGAACACCTACAATCTCCCTTCCACGAAGAAGAACTCACATACAAACTCCTCTCCCGATACGCACGAAGGTTTACACCCAACTCCCCTCCCGTTTACGGGAAGGTTACCTACAAACTCCCCTCCCGCTTGCGGGAGGGGATTAAGGGGAGGGCAATAAAACCTCCCTCTCCTTTACCCTGTTTCATCAGCTCTCTTGCCCCCTCCTTAATCCTCCCCCAAACCTCTTCGAGGTTCGGGGGAGGGGTTGTAGAACTATCCTTCCTTGCGAAGCGGGATAGGAGTTATGGAGTGTCCTTTATTACAACTCAAAGTGTTATACGGATGTGTTTATACCCACTACTCCCCTCCCACTTGCGGAGGGATTACACCCAACTCCCCTCCCACTTTGCGGGAAAGATCACACACAACTCCCCTCCCGCTTGCGGGAGGGGATTAAGGGGAGGGCAACAAAACCTCCTCTGCTTTACCCTGTCTTATCAACCCTTTTACCCCCTCCTTAATCCTCCCCCAAACCTCTTCGAGGTTCGGGGGAGGGGTTGTAGGACTATCCTTCCTTGTAAAGTGGGGGAGGGGTTATGGAGTGTCTTTTATTACAACTCAAAGTGTTATACGGATGTGTTTATACCCACTACTCCCCTCCCACTTGCGG
>CAZNDM010000011.1:0-24355 GCA_964571845.1 uncultured bacterium
GCTTTTGTAGCCCTCCCCTTAATCCCCTCCCACTTCGTGGGAGGGGAGTTTTATTGCTGACTTCTCCCGCAGAGCGGGAGGGGAGGGTGGGAATGAACACTTTCCACGTGCAGCTATGTAAGGAGTTGAGGGGTAATCGACAAACTCCTCCTACTTCGTGGGAGGGGAGTTTGTTGGTGGCTTCTCCACAGAACAGGAGGGAAGGTTGGAAGTGGATTCCCGCAAGCAGCAGGGGAGTTGGGAGTGCTTTCCCGCAAGTAGATGGCAAGGTTGGAAATGATCCCTCTCACAGAGCGAAAGGGAAATCGGGAGCAGCTTTTCCGCACGGCGGGATGGGAAATTGTAGGTGGATTTCTATAGCTTTCCATAAACCTGGAGAGATTACACAAAGCTTCCTCTCCGCTTGCGAGAGTTTATTCACAATTTACTCTTCCATGAAGTGGGATGGTCTCTTACATTTTGACCCTGTAAAGCTTTGCATGGTGGGACTCAGAATCCTAATTCCACGATGCTGATGCACTGCATGGGAGGAGATTGTAGGTAACCTTTCCTTTTTATTCGATGTGTTTTGTGGAACTCTCACAGTGCCAGACGCGCTATGGGAAAAGGGTTAAAAAATTACATTCCTCCTTTTACCGAAGGAATTTTTTAAGTTCTCTCAACCCCGGATTGAATGCATAGGAGGCTCAATCGAGCTAAGAGATTTCTCCAATCGAAGTTTAGGGTCCTTCTGATGTTACGAGGGGCAGCTTTGATAAAATCCCCTGATACCGTGCTTTTTGCTTATACTCTGGATTTTAGGTTTTTCTGTGGGAGTTTAGCTGGATCTTCTGTTTCAGACGACATAACAAATTCCAGACCATCTTTCAATTATTTTGTACATATACTGTCCCTTAATGAACTTTCGCGATCATTTAATTGAGGGTAGTTCATACAGTATTTGGTGCGGGAATTGAAACGGTTTTTAGATTTTGTAAGCAAATTTAATTGACATAATGGAAGCTCTGGAGATATAATTAGCCTAACAAAAAAGGAGGGTATCAGCATGAGTGAAATACCAAAAGACAGGCTGTACACAAAAACCCATGAGTGGATAAAGGTCGAAGGGGATACAGGGACAGTGGGCATAACGGATTATGCCCAGGAGGAATTGGGGGAGATCATAAAGATCGAGCTTCCTCCAATGCTTCAGTACTCAGTTGTCAAGGGGCAGAAAGTGGGATCAATTGAGGCTGTGAAGACTGTTGCCGATTACTACGCACCGGTTGATGGAGTGATCACGGATAGAAACGAAGCACTGAACGACAATCCTGTCTTGATCAACGAAGACCCTTACGGTGACGGCTGGATTTACAAGATGAAAATCACAAATCCCGACCAGCTCAGTGAACTAATGGATGCTGAACAGTACGCTAACTTTATCGGTGAGGAGGGATGAGTCACTACATTCCCAACACAGAAAAAGACAGGGAGGAGATGCTGAGGAGGATCGGCGTCTCCTCCTTTAAAGATCTTTTAAAAGACATTCCTGAGGAGGCATTTTACAAAGGGAAGCTTGATCTTCCCGGACCTTTGTCAGAGCTTGAGGTTGAAGAGGAGATAAAGCGGCTCGCCAGTGAAAATATCTCAAATCTGAAGATTTTTGCAGGTGGGGGGATATACGATCATTTTATTCCTGCAGTGATCGATCAGATTCTCTTAAGAAGTGAGTTTTACACATCCTACACACCCTATCAGGCTGAAGTCTCACAGGGTACACTCCAGACGATGTTCGAATATCAAAGCATGATCTGTGAATTGACGGGCATGGAAGTTGCCAATGCCTCTATGTATGACGGTGCATCTGCAATTGCGGAAGCAGCGTTGATGGCGCTCAGGATCAAACAGGAAAGGAATAAAATCCTTGTGGCGTCGAATATAAATCCATTTTACAAAGATGTTCTTCTGACCTATGCACATGGTCAGAAGACACCTGTTGAATTTATAGATTACAAAGATGACGGAACAATTGATCTTGAGCAGTTGAAGTCAAAGATTGACGAAGATACTGCCGGTTTTATTTTTCAACATCCCAATTTCTGGGGAATTCTTGAAGATCCCTTTGAGATAAGCAAGATTGTTAAGGAGGCGGGGGCTATTTTGATAGTCTCTGTCAATCCCATTTCCCTTGGAATACTTGCCCCACCCGGGGAATATGATGCAGATATAGTTGTTGGTGAGGGGCAGCCCCTGGGACTTCCTGTATCGTTTGGTGGCCCACTTCTCGGTATATTCGCCTCCAGGCTTGAGTATATCAGAAACATGCCCGGAAGAATTTCAGGTATGACGGAGGATGTTGAAGGGAATCGGGGGTTTGTAATGACCCTTCAGACAAGGGAGCAGCATATCAGGAGAGAAAGGGCGACATCGAATATCTGTTCGAATCAGCAGCTGTGTGCAACGGCGGCGGCCATTTACATGTCCCTGCTCGGTAAAGAGGGTATCAGGGAGGTCGCCGAGCAATCGTTCTACAAGGCACATTATTTGAAGGAGTTGCTTGAAAAGATAGATGGATTGAGATTTCCGTTTAGCGGACACTTTTTCAACGAATTTGTCGTGGAGCTCCCGATCCCCGCTAAAAAAATCGTAGATGATATGTTAAAATATAACATCCTCGCCGGAATTGCTCTTGATCAGTTTGGTTATCCAGAGAATTACCTTCTCGTCTCAGTGACAGAGAAGAGGAGACGGGAAGAGCTTGAGGAGTACGCAAATAAATTAAAAGAGGTGATTTAATTGCCGTTCCCAATTGAGGATGTTCTGGTCAATAGGAAGGTGGCAAAGATAACCCTGAGGGGTGTAAGGGATAAGCCGGGGATAGCTGCAATTATTTTTGAAGAGCTATCCTCCCGCGGAGTTAATGTTGAAATGATCGTAACTGGCGCTTCTGCCAAGGGGAGGACAGATATTGCCTTTCTGGTGCTGGAATCCCAGCTTGACAGGATCAAGGAGATCGAAGAAGAAATTCTCGATGCAGTAGATGCAAGGGATATAAATTATGACAAGAAAGTTGCACTTATTGTTTTTTACGGTGGTACGGAGATGGCAAAGACACCGGGAGTGGCGGCGAGGATTTTTAACATACTCGCAGAGGCTGGTGTAAATATTGAAATGATCAGTACTTCGATAGATAGTCTTTCCCTGGTTGTCAGGGAGGACAGAATTGAAGAGGCAATTTTTGCAATTGGAGAAAATCTGGGAATAGAACCAAGAGAAGAATATTTTTAGGAGAAGGAGATTAAAAAATGAGCGTCGAACTTTTACAGGGAAATGAAGCGTGTGCACTTGCAGGAATAAGAGCTGGAGTAAGATTTTATGGTGGTTATCCAATAACACCTTCCTCAGAAATAGCTGAGGTGATGTCAAAAGAGCTGCCGAAGGTCGGTGGCGTGTTCATCCAGATGGAAGACGAGATAGGTAGTCTGGCTGCCTGTATAGGAGCAAGACTTGCGGGAAAGAAGGCGATGACTGCTACATCCGGACCGGGTTTCTCTCTCATGCAGGAGCATCTTGGCTATGCCGCTATGGCTGAAGTTCCGGTTGTTATTGTGGATGCAATGAGAGGCGGTCCATCCACGGGTCTGCCCACGAAGACTTCTCAGGGTGATTTCATGCAGGCGAAATGGGGAACTCACGGAGATCATCCCATTATCGCACTCGTACCCGAATCGGTTAACGAAGTGTATCATCTGACGATCAAGGCTGTTAACCTTTCAGAGATGTTCAGATGCCCGGTTGTCGTCTTAATGGATGAGACCCTTTCACATCTCAGAGAAAAAGTGGAGATTCCGGACGAGGTGGAAATTTATGAGGCTGAGCCGATAAAACTTCCGCCTGACAAGTTCCTCCCATTTGGTGAAGGTACGGAAAAATTCTTTGCCCTCCCTCCCTATGGGACAGGTTACAGATACCACATCACAGGCCTTGCTCACGGAGAGGATGGATTCCCGACCAACGACCCTGAGGTTATCAAGAAGAACATGGACCGTTTCATCAAAAAGTTCGAAGGAGCAGAGGATAAGTTAACGGATTTCGAGGAGATAGACACGGAGGATGCGGACATCCTGATAGTGGCAGCGGGCTCGGTTGCAAGGCCCTGTAAAGAGGCGCTCAACTGGGCTAAAAATGAAGGATTGAAGGTTGGTCTCTTCAGACCCCGCATCATCTGGCCCTTCCCTGAAAAACACCTTGCAAAGTATGATGGTAAGGTTTCCCATGTTATTGTCGTTGAACAGAACATGGGACAGCTTGTCCACGAAGTTGAAAAGATATTCAAAAAGGCAAAGGTTCACTCTGTTACAAGATATGACGGTGAGTTGATTACACCTGAAGAGGTAGAAGAAGGAATCAAAAAAGCCATTTCTTGATTTTTTATGAGTACAAGGGGGATTAAAAGATGGCGAGAGTAAAGTTCAGGAGGAGTACTGATAAAAAATTGTATGTAGCAATACTTGCAGCAGGTCAATCAAAGAGAATGAAGTCCGAGAAGAGCAAGGTGCTTCACCGCATCTGCGGGAAGCCTTTGCTCCATTTTCCCATTGAAGTAGCCAGGTCTCTCGAGCCTGAGGAGATATTTGTCGTGGTTGGTGGCAGGAGCGAGCAGGAAGTAAGGGAAACTTTCAAGGATTATGGAGTTACCTTCGTAAGACAGGAGGAGCCCAATGGTACGGGTGGGGCTGTTATGGAGCTTGAGCCGTTTTTTAAAGACAGGGAAGCGGACATTTTTATTGTTCCGGGAGATGCCCCTCTACTGAAGAAGGAGACCGCAAGAGAGCTTGTAAGGTTCCATCAGGATAGAGGTGCAATCGCAACGGTCCTGACTGCCGAAGTACCAGATCCTACTGGTTATGGAAGAATTATCAGATCAATCGGTGACAGAATTCTGATGATCGTTGAGGAGACAGACGCTTTCCCCGAAGAAAAAGCCATAAAAGAGGTTAATTCGGGTATGTATGTGTTTGATACTTACTCCCTTTTCAGATGGTTGAACGAGCTCAGACCCAACAATAAACAGGAAGAGTTCTATTTAACAGATGTTATTGAGATCCTTCAGAGGCGTCTTGGTGGTGTTTACGCCTATAAGATCCCGGATTACACCGAGATTCTTGGTGTAAACACAAGGAGACAGCTTGCTGAAGCCAACAGGATTATGAATGAGAGGCTGAAAGCAGAGCACATGGAAAGGGGAGTTACTTTTATTGATCCCAATACCGTTTATCTTGAAGTGGATGTGAAGATAGGGAAGGATACGACGATTTTCCCGTTCGTCTCATTACTTGGCAACACGGTCGTTGAAGAGAAGGCAGAAGTGGGTCCAAATGTTACTCTGAAAGATGCAAGGGTTACATCCGGTAAAGTTGTCCGGGGTAACAACTATTTTGAGAATGTCGTGATCTGATCATGGATGTGGAAAAGGTGGCAAATCTTGCAAAATTGATGTTCAGGGACGAGGAAGAAAAGAGAAAGACAGAGGCTGAATTCAAAAAAATTCTGGATTTTGTGAATAAAATTCAGGAGCTTAATCTTGAAGGAATAGAACCCCTCACCCATCCTCATGAGGGGTTTCAAAGATTGAGAAAAGATGTCCCCCAAAAGGGGCTCTCAAGGGACGAAGCCCTTAGAGATGCCCCAGAGGCGAGGCAGTTTTTCTTCAAAGTTCCATCCCCACTCAAGGGTGTTTCTAAGAAGTGAGAGCACTTGTCATCATACCGACCTACAACGAGAGAGACAATATTCGAGAGGTTATAAGTAAAACCCTCGAAGTGGACCCCCGTCTGGACATTCTTGTAGTGGACGACAATTCTTCGGACGGTACCGGAGAAATTGTTGAGGAAATCATGAAATCAGAAGGCGGTGGGAGAGTGCACCTGATGAAAAGGCCCGGTAAACTCGGACTCGGCACTGCCTATGCAGACGGCTTTAGATACGCTCTCGATAAAGGCTATGACTGCGTTATTGAGATGGATGCGGATCTTTCACACCCTCCGGAAAAGATCAAAGACTTTCTCAAAATTATCGAATCGGGAGAAGCCGATGTAGTTGTGGGTTCAAGATACACCAATGGAATAAGCGTTGTAAACTGGCCCATTACGAGACTTCTCCTCTCATTTTTTGCCAACAAATACGCAAGGTGGATGACAGGTGTTCCCGTAAACGACATGACTGCCGGATTTGTATGTTACAGACGGGAAGTAATTGAAAAGATTTTGAAAAATTACAGGGATCACTTTCCCAATGGTTATTCTTTTCAGATTGTCATGAAATTTCTCGCTCATTACATGGGGTTCAGGATTAAGGAGACTCCGATCATTTTTTACGAGAGAAGGTCCGGCGAATCGAAAATGTCAAAGAAAATTATCAGAGAGGCTATGATAAGGGTTCTTCGGCTCGGTGCGAAGAGAATCTGGTGGAAGATAAAGGGAGGTCCTCGATGAACCTCGTGCTAACAGGCGTTACGGGCTTCGTCGGAAGGAATCTTGTCCCCGAACTGCTAAAAGATGGACATAAACTTACTGCCCTTGTCCGAAAGACCAGCAATATTTCGAAACTCCGTGACTACGAAATAGACTTTAAAGTCGTTGACTTTCTCGACAAAAAGTCTCTTGGAGGGGTGTTCGAGGACGCAGATGCAATTATTCACATTGCAGGTACAATTGCCGGGCTAACACGAAACGATTACATTGTGGGGAATTATCTTGTAACCAAGAATCTTGTCGATGAATACATAAGGGAGGGGAAAACCTGTCAATTCATGTACATCTCTTCACAGGCAGCTGCCGGTCCATCAATTGTGGGTAAACCGAGGAAGGAAAGTGATCCTGAAAATCCTGTTTCTATTTACGGTAAATCCAAGCTGTACGCCGAGAATTACCTCAGGGAACACGGTGATCAGGTAAACTTCACTATTCTGAGGCCTCCGGCAATCTATGGGAGAGGTGATAAGGCTTTTCTCTTTTATCTGAAGACCATAAAACAGCATTTCTTCCCCCATATTGGCAACCTGCAGGAGATTTCTCTCGTCCATGTGGATGATGTTGTCCAGGCTATCAAAATCTTACTTTCGCGTCGTGAAGCCAGCAGAGAGATCTATTTTGTTTCAGACGGTGAGATTTACCACATCTATGAGCTGGTTGAAACGCTGAAGAAGGCTATTGGAGTTGATAAGGTTTACACAATCCACATACCGAAGAGCGTTGCCATGGTTTATGCATTTGTGAGCGAGAAAATCGCTTTTCTGCGAGGCAAACCGACGATTGTCAACAGGGACAAGATCAGGGAGCTCTCTCAGGAAGCATGGACCATTGACATTGCAAAGATAAAATCCCTGGGCTATCGTCCCTCAAAGCTCTTTGCAGACGGAATACAGGAAACGGTGGAATGGTATAAGCAAAAAGGCTGGATTTAGGCTCTCTGTTGTTTTTTATTGAAAAGTGGAGACTGTGGGTGGAAATTCCTGCGAGCGGAATAGGTGGTATCGATGGTCCTTTGGAGAACCGTAAAAACTTCCAATGACGAAATTCTCTGTAAATTCTGACATTCCTTTTCATGTGCACTTAAAAAGTTAAAAGAAGATCAAACCCCCACACTTTGAAAAATTAGAAACATTTCCTTAATTTTCCTCCCGCAGTGCATCAGCACCGTGGCAGAAGATCATCTTTAGATTTTCTTTCCCACGCAAGCTTGGGATGTGAGGGAGGCTCCATCCTGAAGGAGAGAGAGGGTTGTGGGTGGACTTGCATAAGAGTGGGGAGAGGAGAAGGTGAAGCTTTCCGAAAGAAATCACAGGTAATATTCGGCAATCAGGTAAACAGGAGAGATTTTGTTTATTGGCTTATGCATTACAACCCCTCCCCCACAGCACAATCGTGCTGTGGGGGAGGATTGAGGAGGGGGTAAAAAGAGAAGATTTGACAGGGGTACCCTCCCCTCAATCCCCTCCCGCAAGCGGGAGGGGAGGTTGTAATCTTTTCCACTCCGTGATAGGATGCTCTGGATCTTATTGCAAGCAGGATAAATAGAGTGAATTTTCACATAAAGTGGAGGGAGAAGTGATCACTGGTAAAATATTTTTCGAATCCCCTCAATTAAAATGTCTGAGTTCACTTTCCAAGCACGGCGATTCTCGCCGCGTCGTCGAGCGAGTATTCCCTTGTGAGGTATCTCACTCCGTATTTCTGTAGAATTTTGAATCCCTCGTCTTCCCAGGCACCGGGGATTCTAAATACGCTAATAACCTTTGCTGGATCTTTCCCTGCCTCAAGAATCCCTTTAATGACACCCCGAGCCACAAGATCGACGCGTGTGTTGGAGACCACATTCATGATAACGGCAATCTTACTGACACCGGGCTTTGAAAGTAGAAGTTTCGTCAGATTTGCAACCTTCTTTACACTCGGATTACCTCCAATTTCGCAGTAGTTTGCAGGTTTCCCTCCGTACTTCCTGATAGCATCAAACACGGTCAGACTTGCACCACCACCGCCTATCAGCAGGCCGAGGTCACCGTCAAACTCAATAAATCTGCCTGCAACTCCCCTGTGATCCATGTCGTCTATTTCACGCGCCCGTTTCTCTATTTCCGTCATGAGTCTTGTGCCAATGAATTCTTTATATTCACTGACAAACTCCTTGAGCTCAGGGTGTCTTGGCATCGCCTCATCCTCTATTTCCATGTGAATATCGGCAATGTACAGACTGCCGTCCCGTGTCAAAACGAGAGGATTAACCTCCAGTATAGTTGCGTCAATATCGTGAAACACTTTCCAGAGTTTCAAAATCACATCGGTCAGCTTCAGCAGGAGCTTTCCATGGATTCCGAGTTTGGCGAGTTCTCCCCTTATCTCGTAGTCTTTCAATCCAAAGAATGGAGTGATCAACCTTTTCCTGACCCTTTCTGGCTCCCTCCTTGCAACTTCCTCAATATCCACCCCACCGAGATCGGATAGAATGAGAAGTTCCTGTCGGGAAGTGGAGTCTATGATGAAGGAGACGAAAAACTCCCTTTCGATCTCAAGTCTTTCCTCTACGAGAACTTTTTTAACCGGGAATCCACGAATCTTTTTGTTCAACAGGGTTTCAACTGCGCTTTTCAGCTCACTTTCACTGTCCACAAAAATAACACCACCTGATTTTCCTCTTCCTCCAGCAGGGATCTGAGCTTTGACAACTGCAGGAAAAGTGAAGCCACCCCAATTCCCGTCATAAATTTTCCCTTCAGGGACCTGGAATCCGTACCTTTTCAGTAAACCTTTTGCCTGATATTCAAGTAATCTCATGTGCCTAATTTTATTACTCAAAATCCGATTTTCAAAGCAATGGTCAGAATACCATCTGCAAAAGAATCCCCGGGCTTGAGTCCATAAACAATTTCACCGTTACTGAATCTCATGCCGAGTCCGACGGATCTATAGGTATTTCCCTTTATCACTCCATAGTCGCCAAAGACAAAAAATGGTCCTGAAATTTCGAGATCCAGCTTTGCCACCCAGCCTTCAACCGCCTCTATGCTTGCATATGGATATCCTCTGAGGTAACGGAGTCCACCGAGCTTCTCGACATCAAAATGGGAATTCGACTGTGAAAATAAAAATACCCCGGGGGTAAGCCTCCATACATTCAAGTCCAGATGAGAGGTAAATCTGTATTCCTCTGTCCTGTAAATTATCTTCGACTTTAGCGAAAGAATGCCGGTTTTTAGACCAGCGCCTGTAACTGCGTATATCAGGGTATCGCGTTTTTGAATACCCTGATTGAGCTCAAATCCAGCGATTCGCAGGGTGAATCCGAAACCCAGCGTGGAGCTTGTTCTTGTGGCCTCGATCTCACTTCTGTAAGTTCCATAGATGCTCAGTCCGAGACCAAAGATGTAGGGAAGTGTAAAATCGAGCTCCATGGTTCTTTTTAATGATGAAATACGAGAGTAGCTGAGGTCAAAATTCACGGGTCTGCCAGCGAAAGAAAGGAATTTTAAGTTGAGTATTCCGGAAAGATTTTCGGGTCTCCCTGCGAGTGCAGCTATCAACATGCCCGGAGGCTTCTCTTCTTTAACATGGACCAGGAGAGATATTCCAGTTTCGGTTTTCAGAAAACTCAGGTGATCAAACTTTAAAAACTTGGTCGAGTTAACCCTTCTTTCGATAGTTTTCACCATCCGGGGATCGAAGATTTTTCCCTGGACACGGGGCAGGATGCTAACAATCCCCCGATACTTTTCTGGTGAGACCTGAATTGATGAGATCTTTGCAAGAGGTCCCTCCACGATTGAGATGACAATGGAATTTCGGTCTCTCTGGATTTTCACTCTGGCAAAGGGAAAGCCTCTCTGGAGATAGAGGTTGAGTATTTTGAGTGCGATAACAGAGTCTTCCTGTGATATGCAGTTTGAAATTGTATTCAATATGATTGAATGTGATAACACTCTGTTGCCAACGATTTTTACGCGGGGATTAACCGTGAATATTGTAAGGAGAAAGAGGAGTTTTAACATGGTCAGCGTGTGAAATCATACAATATCTCAGGTGAAATTTCACCCTGTATGGTTTAAAATTTACGCAAATTGTTACGATTGGAGGTTTGAAAAGATGAAACGCGAAATAGTTGCAATGGATGGCAACGAAGCTACGGCGTATGTAGCCTATCATACGAACGAAATTATCACGATTTACCCCATCACCCCGTCGTCTCCGATGGGTGAGCATGCGGATGCATGGGCTTCTGAAGGGAAGCCCAATATCTGGGGTACGGTACCGAGAGTAACTGAGATGCAGAGTGAAGGCGGAGCCTCGGGCGCTGTTCACGGATCTCTCCAGAGGGGCGCTCTCACCACTACATTCACGGCTTCCCAGGGTCTTCTCCTTATGATTCCCAACATGTTTAAGATTGCAGGTGAATTAAATTCCACTGTATTTCATGTTTCTGCAAGAACAGTTGCAACACATGCTTTAAGTATTTTTGGTGAACATTCAGATGTTATGGCAGCCAGACAGACCGGATTTGCACTCATGCCCTCCGGATCTGTCCAGGAGGCTATGGACTTCGCCCTGATCGCACAGGCTGCTACCCTGGAATCAAGGGTCCCGTTTCTCCACTTTTTTGATGGGTTTAGAACCTCCCACGAGATCTCAAAAATTGAGAAACTCAGCCTTGATGACATGAGGGCGATGATTGACGACGAGCTCGTTAGAGCTCACAGATTGAGAGCCCTCAATCCTGATAATCCTTTCATTAGAGGCACATCCCACAATCCAGATACTTATTTCCAGGCACGCGAGAAAGTTAACCCCTATTACCTGAGAACCCCTGAGATCGTCCAGAAAGTGATGGACAAATTTGCAAAAATCGTTGGGCGTCAGTACTACCTTTTCCAGTACGAAGGTCCTGATGATGCCGAAAGGGTTATCGTTATAATGGCCTCTGGCGCTGAGACCGTCCATGAAACTGTGGATTACCTCGCATCCAGAGGTGAAAAGGTCGGTGTCCTCAAAGTTAGACTATTCCGCCCCTTCTCGGTAAAACACTTTATAGAGGCACTACCTTCCACTGTGCACACCATTGCTGCCCTCGACAGAACAAAGGAGCCTGGAGCAATTGGTGAGCCACTTTACGAAGATGTGGTTAATGCTATACAGCTCGCTTATCAGGAAGGTTTTGCCCACTTCAAGGAAAAGCCCCGTGTGATAGGCGGCAGGTATGGCCTTTCCTCCAAAGAGTTTACTCCGGCTATGGTCAAAGGCATTTTCGATGAGATGAAAAAGGACAATCCCAAAAACCATTTCACCGTTGGTATAAAGGACGATGTTACCAACACGAGCATCGAATACGACCCGTCTTTTGTAATTGAGCCGCCTTCGAGAACCCGTGCAGTGTTCTTTGGTCTCGGCTCTGACGGTACTGTTAGTGCAAGTAAAAATACAATTAAGATCATCGGTCTTGAGACGGACAATTATGCTCAGGGCTACTTTGTCTATGACTCAAGAAAGGCTGGATCACTCACAGTTTCACACCTGAGATTCGGGCCAGATCCCATAAAATCACCCTATTTGATTACGAAAGCCAATTATGTGGGCATCCATCAGTTTCCATTCCTCGAAAGAATCCACATGCTCGACATTGCGGAGGAAGGTGCCACGGTTTTGATCAACAGTCCTTACGGTCCTGAGGAGGTGTGGGATAAATTACCGAAAACGGTTCAGAAGCACATAATTGAGAAGAATCTCAAGGTGTATGTGATCGATGCCTACAAGATTGCGAAGGAAGTTGGTCTTGGTCCAAGGATCAACACCATAATGCAGACTGGATTTTTCATTCTCTCCGGTATTCTTCCCAGAGACGAGGCTATCAAAAAAATCAAAGAGTTTATCTACAAGACATGGGGTAAACGCGGAAAGGAGATCGTTGAAAAGAACTACGCTGCTGTGGACAAGGCGGTTGAGAATGTCTTTGAGATAAAACATCCGGGTAAAGTTACAAGTGACTTTGATATGAGGCCACCGGTTCCACCAGAGGCACCTGAGTTCGTCCAGAAGGTAACTGCCAAGATGATAGAATACAAAGGAGATGAGCTCCCTGTAAGTGTCTTTCCTGACGATGGAACATGGCCAAGTGGTACTACAAAATGGGAGAAAAGAAATATTGCCCTTGAGATACCCGAGTGGGATCCTGATATCTGTACACAGTGCGGTAAGTGCGTGATCATCTGTCCGCATTCGACTTTGAGAGCAAAGGTTTACGATCCAGAGATTTTGAAGGATGCCCCGCCCACATTTAAATCTGCGGATGTTAAGTACAACAAGCAGTTTAAGGGCTTGAAATATACGATTCAGGTCGCTCCTGAAGATTGTACAGGCTGCCGTCTTTGCGTTGAGGTCTGTCCTGTACACGATAAGAAGAATCCAGAAAGGAAAGCGATTAACATGGTGCCCCAGCCTCCAATCAGGGAGCAGGAGGCAAGAAATTGGGACTTCTTCCTCAGTATCCCGGAGGTTGACAGAAAGAAGGTCAGGGTCAATACGATCCTTGACGTCCAGTTCCTTGAGCCCCTTTTCGAGTTCTCTGGTGCATGCCCGGGTTGTGGTGAGACACCGTATTTAAAACTCATGAGCGCTCTCTTTGGTGACAGAGCCATTATTGCCAATGCCACTGGCTGTTCGTCAATTTACGGTGGTAATCTTCCGACAACCCCGTGGACATACAACAAAGACGGTAGAGGACCTGCCTGGTCAAATTCCCTCTTTGAAGACAATGCAGAGTTTGGACTCGGTTTCAGACTCGCACTTGATAAGCAGATTGAGTATGCAAAGGAACTCCTCGATAAACTGCGCCCGGAGATTGGTGATCAACTCGTTGACGAGTTGAAAAATGCCAGGCAGACAAACGAAGCTGAGATTGAGGAGCAGAGAAAGCGTGTGGCTGTTCTCAAGGAAAAGCTCCAGAAGATTAAAGACAGGCCCGAAGCGAGGGATCTTCTGAGCCTTGCAGATGTTCTCGTCAAAAAGAGTGTCTGGATTGTCGGAGGAGACGGCTGGGCTTACGACATCGGTTACGGTGGGCTGGACCATGTTCTTGCACTTGGGAGAAATGTGAATATCCTGGTCCTTGATACAGAAGTGTACTCCAACACAGGTGGGCAGCAGTCAAAGGCAACTCCAATGGGTTCAGTGGTTAAATTCGCAGCAGGCGGTAAACAGCTTCCCAAGAAGGACCTTGCGATGATGGCAATGAGCTACGGATATGTTTATGTGGCAAGAGTGGCTATGGGAGCCAATGACCTCCACACCCTTAGAGCTTTTCTGGAGGCTGAAGCCTATGACGGTCCTTCCCTCATAATTGCATACTCCCATTGTATTGAGCACGGATATGACCTTGCCTACGGTGCAGAGCAGCAAAAACTCGCTGTTAAATCCGGTTACTGGCCACTCATGAGGTATAATCCCGAGCTCGTAAAACAGGGTAAGAACCCTCTCCAGCTCGATTCAAAAGATCCTTCAATACCACTCGAAAAATACATGATGAACGAGGGCAGATTCCGTGTTCTCATGTACAATAAACCAGAAGAAGCAAAGAGGTTGCTCAAACTTGCCCAGAAAGAGGTGCTCGTCAGGTGGAATTGGTACAAGCACTGGGCATCTATGCCACCCGAGTATTTCCAGGTCAAACTGGATGAGTGGCTTGAGAAGGTGAAAAAGTAAAAGCTTTTTAGGGGGACCTCTCTTGGGGTCCCCCTATTTTTATTTTGACGGGATATTCCCCGGATAACCTGCGTAAAAAAGATGGGACGGCAATCGTGTATCAGATGATCCGAATCCCTTGATATTTTCAAACATAGAGGAGAGCCTTGATGCTACTGCCTCTTCAATTCTCACCTCAGACGGGATAAGCAAAATAGCCTCAAGATGGGCAATTTCGAGAAAATAATCGATGTGCCAGTGCTTTCTTTTGCCCCCGTGGATGTATCTTTTTATCCTGACATTGAATCCGTTCATCGCACTCCCGACATAGAGGTAAAAACCCTTTTTGAATGGAATTTTACCTATTTTTCCGACTTCGATAACACAATCCCTATCGAGAAAAAGGAACAGAATATAAGTCCCCTTATTTTTCAAGGAGGACAGGGTCTCCGACCTTTGCGTCGAAGAATTCCTTCGCATTTCCTTCTCTTACCGCAATTTCGAGATGTTCAAATGAATCAATGAGAGCAAGAGGCTCACCCTTCCTCACATCCTGATAGGTGTTCACGACCATAAGTAATCTGTTTTTGAACATCACTCTCTCGCCTATTCTGACATCCTCTGCTGTGATGTTTGTAATGAGATTACCGAACCTGTCAATGTAAATGATCCTGCCAAGGAGTCCCTTTTCGGTTTTTTCCGGTTCTGGCAGGTAGATCTCTTCAGGGTCATGTATTCTTTTTCCGACTTCATCAGGGGCAGTGCCTGAGAGTAACTTTCCAAGAGCAGGGGCAAAGATGTCTCTGCCGTGGAATGTACTTGACTCCGGCTTGAACATCGTTATTTCATAAAAGTCGGCTATTTCTTTTAGGGGTGTAAGTATCCCGTTGTCCGGTGCAACGAAAAATCTTCCTTCAGAAACGGCAAAAATGGGTCTTCTTTTCCCCCCAACGCCCGGGTCAATAACGATGAGGAAATGAAAATCCTCTGGCAGGTGTTTTAGAGCATATTTGAAAACAAACAATCCAGCCGTTACATCGAATTCGGGTATGTCGTGGGTGATGTCTATGAAGACAACATCCTCAAGGAAACTGAGGATTTTGCCTTTCATAATCCCGACATAGGGATCTTTTGTTCCAAAGTCGGTGATAATTGCAATCTTTTTCATATTAGATTGAAGATTTTACAGGCGTTGAGGTATGTGATCTCAGCGATTTCTTCGACAGGTTTTTCTTTGATTTCTGCGAGCTTTCTGGCGACGAAATAGACATAGGCTGGTTCATTTCTGCGTCCCCTTTTCGGGACAGGTGTGAGATAAGGCGCATCAGTTTCGATCAGAAGGCGGTTTTCCGGAGTTATTTTTGCCGCTTCTTCCAGTTTGCGGGATCCAAAGGTTATCGTACCGGAAAAGGAAACAAAAAAGTCCATTTCGACTGCCCTTTTTGCCTCTTCAGGTCCGCCTGAGAAGCAATGAAAAATTCCTTTTTTCTCAACAGGTTTTTCTTCAAGAATTTTGAATGCATCTTCAAAGGCGTCTCTGATGTGCAGGATCACGGGTTTTCCCGTGTCGTTGGCTATCTCAATGTGAGTTTTGAAGACCTTTATCTGGTCCTCGGCTGGCGAGTAGTTTTTGTAATAGTCAAGTCCTGTTTCTCCGATAGCAACGACATAATCGTCTTCAGCGAGCTGACGCAGAGTCCTGATCTGTTCGTCGTCCACCTTTTGGGCATCGTGTGGATGGATGGCAACAGCAGCCCTGATAAAGTCAGGGTATGTTCTGGCAAGTTCTATGGCTTTCCGGGAGCTTTTTATGTCGTATCCAACGACGACAACTTTCTCAACAGAGTTTTCTTTCGCCCTGTTTATTACCTCTTCGAGGTCTTTTTTGAACTTTGGATCGTTCAGATGGCAGTGTGAATCGAAAAGCCTCATTTTTCAGGCACTTTCACATGCTGTTCCTTTTTTGTCATGGAGCAGGAACCGTCGAATGTAACTCCTTCCTGGACGACCAGTGTCTTACAGTAAACCTCACCGTCGAACCGGGCGCCTGTTTCAAATTCAACCCTGTCCTGTACTTTTATGGTTCCCTTCACTTCACCTCCTATGACGGCATTCTTGGCGATGACATCACCTTCGACTTTGCCGTTTTTACCGACCACAACTGTTCCTTTGGCTTCGATCTTGCCTTTGAATTTCCCGTCGATGCGAGCACTTCCGTCAATCGTTATGTTACCCTCAAAAACCGTTCCCTGCCCGACGATTGTATCAAGTTTTGTGTCCAGATCTTTCATTTTCAAACCTCCAGGATTATCTTGCGATAATGATTTTTTCGATTTTTTTAATTTTATCACCGTTCAAACCCTCCACATTGAGAGCCAAAAAGTATAGACCATTTGCGGGATAATCTCCATCAAGATCCCTTCCATTCCAGTAAATTTTGTGAAATCCGGAAGAAAGCATCAGATCTCCACTCGTCCATATCCTCGTACCTGCGATTGTAAAGATAGAGGCGCTGACCTTTGCAGGAGCTGTCAGGACAAATGTTATATAACTTCCCTTCGTGTCTCTTATAGGATTGGGGTAGATGAAAAAGTCCCGTAGCTCAAAATTTTCAGATGTTGCCACATAGAGCTGAATTTCCCGCGTATTAACGCTCTTCAGATTGTCATAAGCGATAACTTCAACGATATTTAACCCCGGGTTGGTCAGATTTATCGGATAAAGAGCATAACCTTCGGTTGAGCTGTTCGTCCTGTAATTGAAGTACGGTGTAAGATTTATTGCCCCGGTTATGTTGTTGTTTATTATCAGCTGGATCCCCGGTCCACTCTGATTGATGTTCTCAAGCAGGTTGATACCATCAGAATCGGCAAGAAAGATTTCAAGCAAGAAATTGGACGGCACGGTGGACGAATCTTTGAGCTCTTCACCCCTGTAATAAAACCTGATTTCCGGTCCCTGATTTGCAGGTGGGATCCTGCCGGTGCTCAGAATTGTCAGAGAATCGAGATAGGCAAGTTTTTGATTGCCAAGTATGTAGGCTGATCCCAGACTTCCCGGAGTAACGGAAAGAGGCACCGTGAAGTTCTGAACAACTGAGTCAGGAGACTGAACAAGCCCGGAGAAGAATTCAGATGGTGCTTTCATATAAGGGATTGTAACGACATCGCTTCCCCAGTTGCGAGTATAAACTGTTTCCTTTTTGCTCTCAAAAAATCTGACTACATACCTTTCACCGGGATTAAGTCCTGAGGCTTTAAAGATGTATCTATTTGAACTTATCAAGGTGTCTGTTGGATTCGTTCCCGAGTAGATTGCAAGACTCATGTCCGGGTCCGGAGCCGGGTAGTTGATGGGTACAGATGGATCGCCAATGAGTACATAATGCGGGTCATTCTTTCCGATGATTGAAAGCTCACCAAGGGAGTATTTCGTATAGTTTTTGAGCGCGTTGAACATCCTTTTGACATAGCTTGCATTGGCGCTTGCATAGGTGGAGTTTGTTGCAGAGAGAACAGCTATGGCACCATTCTTTCTCATTGCAAACTCTTCTGCAATGACCCTTGCCGGAGTGATTCTGTCAAACGCACCGACTTTGCAGGACGCTATAATGAGGAAAGGATTCCTGTAGCCGGCATCAATGTCGGGATAGTCTTCGGGTGCTACAAACATCTCTTCGTGGGCAAGAGTTGATGGATTGCCATGCATGAATATGTTAACAATGAGGTGTCCCAGATTGAACTTCCTTTTGAAATCCCTCCTTGCAAGCGGTTTCTTCATGTCCTGGTTAAATGGATAGTTGATCAGATAATGGGTCATGACTTCGGCTGATCCGGGAAGATAGTTTCTGAGTATGTCGTCAGAATCCCTTGTGTGAACTGTCTCATGATGGGTGTGAGTGTCGTCGTTATACTCGTCGTCCGCCACGAGGAGGACTCTATTGCGCCATGCACCTTTGCTTTTCATGGATTCATAAACAATCACTTTATCAAAATAATCCTTAAGATCCGACCTGTTTCTCGCGCATATCCTTCCGTAAAATATGTCCTCACGCATGTAGCCACCGTCTTCTTCGACATTTGCGTAAAAGGCATCAAGTGCACCATGAAAGTTGTCGTTTATGTTTATAACCCCCCAGGGCTCAAAGGGCGGGAAAAAGTTAACTGCACCTGCTCCCGTAAAATTCTTGTAATCGTAGTTTCCATCACCTACAAAAAGAATGTATGTTGGAGGAGGACCGCTTGAGTGATGGTAAACAAAGTAAACAAAATTCCTGATACTCACAGGATCCGGAACACCGAAACCAAATTCCTGATAGATTCTTTCAAGGGGAACATATACGATGTCCGCTGATTGAAAACTGCCACCAGTGGAATCTGGCATAAACAGATTGCCCTTTCTGTAGTTCACATAAGTGTTTATGGCGCTTCGGAACATCTCTTTTCCGATTATCAGATAGTCAACTCGCCATGTCCTGTCCCGGAGATCAAGAGTGGCAGACGAAAGGAGTTCGAGACCTCGGGGAGTCTGGGAGTTTCTCATTATGACATACTCCTCATTCCCGATGAGAGAGTCTGAAAAAAATACAGAATTTTCAGAAATTTCGGCATTTGAAATCAGACTCACAAGCGAATCCCTGATTCTCACGATCAGAGGAATTGATTGAGATTGGATTTTAAAAACTGCACGACCTGAAATTTGAGTGTTGAAATAATGAACAGGTGTTGATGAAACCGTGAGTTTTCTCAAATATTTGAATTCAAAGTAGTCAAGGTTGCCGTAATTTAGAGTATCGTTACCAGAGGGGTGTGGCCTCATGACGACTGTTAGCTCGTTCTGACCATCCCTTATTTGTGCACCAGTGATACTGATTGTATCGTCATTGATCATGAAAAGAGGTGTGCCGTGGACATATTCATTTCCATTGACATAGATGTCAAAATATGCAGCTCCTTTGAGTATCAGGAGGACAATCTCACCATCAGCCGATGTTTCATAGGGATCCGGTGTGGTGAAGTTAAAAGTGTACTCCACCTGAGATGAGCTCATTCTGAGTATTTCGCCAACCCACCTAAGACCCTTTCTCGCTGGATTGATAAGATTTTCCTCGTGTCTCACCATGAAATACAGTGCTTCCACTGTATCCCCCTCATATTCAGTATCTATCCTCTCCATATAGAGAGGTGTGTCGTTTGAACCTATAGCAAGCCAGAAGACATTTGTATCAGAATATGGGTGCTCAAAGAAGTGAATGTTTCCGAGTTTCACAAAAAATCTTTTCATCCCGGGGTTGTAGAAGTAAAGGGAATCCCCCTCATCGAAGTTTCCGTCACCACCGTCAAAAACCACGATTGGTACCTTTTTGAAAACAGCTTCTGCCTCGCTGAGTGTCGCTTTCAGGGTATCACTTGAGCTGTTGTACAGAACAAGGGATTGGCTTGACACAGGTAAGGTTATCCCAAGATTACTCAGCATTGAGCCCGTAATTTTGTAAATTCCGGACGAGGTGGCTTTTACTTTCACCCACATGGAGGCACTTGAAAACGGGTTTACAGCAGGTAAAACTCTTCTACGCACTTTAAATTCCGGTTCATAGTTGGGAAATTCCTCCCTATAAACCTTTTCAAATGGATCGTAACCATTGTAGGTCTCAAACTCTTCACTCGGTTCGTCAGCAAATTCAACCTTTATCTCAACCTTTTGAAAAACTGTAAGCCTATGGAGTGCAAAGTCGTAACGATAAGGATATACTCTTAGCTCGTGATAGCGTATATGCCTCAGGATACCGGAGCCTGCATCTTCCCAGAGCTTGTCAGGAAAGGTTTTTGCTTTCCTGTAGATATCCCCCTTTTTTAATATTGGCGTCATTCCGTCTCTCGCAAAATACGGGACAGGATCGGGCGGCGGGACATCAAATGTCTTTTTCAGGACCGGAACAACCTCAATCTTCGATACTTTTTTGTGAGGGGGCAGCGCAATTTTGACCGATACATAGGGAATCTGGGGGAATCCGGGTTTTTCAACGACAAATCCGTCTCCCTCGATAGGATATCCGTTAAAATCGGCTTTTAGTTCGAGGTAAACACCATCTGTCTGAATTTTAACTGCATTCACACTGGCGAGCGAGAGAATGAGGAGGATGTACGGTATCATTTTTCTTTCTCCCACTCGTCGAGTGGTATAGCCTGGTCAATCAGCATCACAGGTATGTCGTCAACAACTCTGTAAACGAGTTTACAGTTATGGCAGATGAGCACATTTTCATCTTTCCTGTATTCAAGCTCACCCTTGCATTTTGGACAGACAAGCAGGTCAAGAAGCTCCTCACTCAATGCCATAATTCCCTCCTAAAAGAGAGTCATCTGTTTTGATTCGGGTTTTACAAAAATTTCAATTTTGCCGTAAACACCGTCGTACCCCGGGGTTACATGAACCTTGCCTTCTCTAACGAGTTTAATTCCTTCAAACACTCTGTCGTTTATTTTCCCTTTTAAGTCTTCGTATGGTATTTCCAGCAGGATCTCAAGTTCGGGACCGAGGTTCTTTACCATGTTCTCATACTCACTCCTTACCCTTTTGGACTCTTTGCCCACCTGAAGTGCATCGGCAATTATTTCGTCGAGTGGCACGAGATGCCTGTAACCTACCTTACCCTCCGGCTTGAATCCTTCCGGTCTGTCAGCAAGGTCCTCGACTCTATGGAGTACTCCGATTGTAAGGGGTTTACCACATACCGGGCATATATTGTTGGCAGACTTTGATTCTTTTGGATGAAAACTTATCTTGCAGTTTCTGTGACCGTCGTAATGATACTTTCCTTCCTCAGGAAAAAATTCGATTGTGAAGAGAAAAATGGATGTGTCCTCTTCTCTCAGAACTCTTCTTAATTCAGAAAAGTCCAGGGGTTTTGAGAATACATTTGCCTCCCTTCCGATTCTGGTCGGGGAATGGGCATCAGAGTTGGAAACGAGGGTATATTTATCAAGATGTGAAAGTCGCCAGTTCATTGGAGGATCTGAAGACAGACCCGTCTCGAGGGCGTCAATTTCGTCCCCGAGATCGCCACAACATTCTTCAATGGAGTCAAATCCCGAATTAGAGCCAAAAAGAGAAAACCAGGGGGTCCAGATGTGAGCCGGAATTATCAGGATCTCTTCTGAGACTTCCCGAACAATCTCTATGGTGTCTCTCAAACTCAATCCAAATATGGGTCTCCCGTCTGCAAAGATACTACCGTACGGGGCAAGTTTTTTCTGAACTTTTTTAACACTCTCAAAATCAGGATAAATAAGAACAGTGTGGATTTTTCGAAGTTTGTCTCCCTGACTGTAAATATTGGAGATTTCACCTGACAGTATGAAGTCAACTCCATCGTATTCAAAGATTCCGTAACGATCCGTTGGCTTTAGTTTTTCCTGGAGCTCTTTCAAATACAGGGGATGTATGACATCTCCGGTGCCGAGCAGATGTACTCCTTTTTCTTTTGCGTATTTTGCGAGTATTTCAGGTGTCATCTCCCGTGAAGTTGCCCGGGAGTATTTTGAATGAATATGTAGATCTGCGATGTACATTTTAGACTGCTACAAAAACGACCCGCGGTGTGCGGCTTCCAGGCTTTGAAAAACTCAAATGCTCGAAAACCTGTATTTCGCTGAACCCGGATTTCTCTAAAAGTTCCTCAATAGTCTCATTATTATAAGCCCTCTCAAAATGCTCTTCATCCATTCGGGTGTATGTGTTCTCACCCACACGGTAAAATACAGTGATGTGAAGTCTTGAGATTTTCCTGTCCGGTCTGAAGGTGGTGCGCCAGATGGAAAGGATTTTACCACTGTCAAAGACCTTAACTCCGTTGCCCCAGTATTCCCTGAGCGCATATTCGGTGTTTAGGTCAAAGACAAAGGGACCGCCAGATTTTAAGTGTCTTCTCACATTTTTGAATGTTTTTAAGAGCTGCTCCTCGTGGATGAGATTGTTGAGACTATCAAAAACCGATACAGCAGCATCGAACTCTTCTTTCAGATTAAAATTGACAAAGTCTCCTTCCACAAATTTAACATTTTTAATACCCCGGGCTTTGGACCTTGCCACTTCGAGCATCTCTTTCGACTTGTCCACTCCCACGACAATGTATCCTTTGTATCTCAGAAGCATCGTGGGGATTCCGGTGCCACAGCCGAGATCAAGAATCTTTTTTACCCTGATCTTCGAAAACTTTTTAATGAGGGTTTCAAAGTAGTCAATCCAGTCGTAGTAGTCAACATCCTTCATGAGCTCGTCGTAAACGGGTGCAATTGATGTGTAAGCAGGAGAGATGGATTGTTTGAAAAAGGGGATTTTTATGCCTTTAACCTCCCTTGTTGGCGACCATTTTCTTGCCCTGCATCAGCAGAAATGCCTTGATGAAGTCGTCTATGTCACCGTCAAGAACGGCGTTGGGATTCCCACTTTCAAGACCAGTTCGGTGATCCTTCACCATTTTGTAAGGGTGAAGGATGTAGGATCTAATCTGATTTCCCCATGCAATTTCCCCCTTCTCTTTTTCGACATCTTCAAGTTTTTCACGCTCTTTTTCCTTGTAATAGTTGTATAACCTTGCTTTAAGGATTTTCAGGGCTATGGTTTTGTTCTGATGCTGTGATCTTTCTGACTGACAGGTTACAACAATACCAGTTGGAATGTGTGTGATTCTAACTGCAGTCTCGTTTTTCTGCATGTGCTGACCACCGGGACCAGATGATCTGAAGGTGTCTATCTTGATTTCGTCATCCTTGATTTCCACCTCAACATCCTCTGCCTCCGGATAGACGAAAACAGATGCAAAGGATGTATGTCTTCTCTGGTTGGCGTCAAATGGAGAGATCCTCACGAGTCGATGGACGCCCCTTTCTGCCTTCAGGTATCCATAGGCGTATTCTCCTTCAACGAGAATTGTAACATCTTTTATGCCGGCAACATCACCGGGCTGGAGATCAATAATTTTATACTTAAACCCCCTTCTTTCTATCCATCTTAGATACATCCTCATGAGCATCTCAGCCCAGTCCTGAGATTCTGTCCCACCGGCACCGGGATGAATGGAAAGAATGGCGTTTTTTACATCCTCTTCATCTTTGAAAAGGGCTTTAACTTCGAGGTCGTCAAGCTCCTTTTTCAGGCGCGCGAGGACTTTCTCAAATTCGGCGTCAAATTCCTCCTCTCCCCGGAGCTCCTCCAGCTCTTCAAGGTATTTCAACTCCTCTTCCACATTCTCAATGGTGGAAATGTCCTTTTTGTAAAGCTTGAGCTTCCCCATGAGTTTCTGAGCATTTGCTCTGTCACTCCAGAAATCCGGGGATTGCGCCTTTTCCTCGATCTCCAGGATCTCCTTCTTTTTTCTGTCAATATCAAAAAGTTCCCTGATTTCAGAGAACCTCTTTTTCAATTCAACGAGCCTTACATCTTTTGCCATAGTTTTAAATTATACGAATCCGGACCGCTACCCGCAAACCTGTCAAATTATTTTTCAGATTCTGACCTGCATGGGTGGCGGATTTTCTTTCAGGTGGTTTCTGTGGTAGAAAGTTAACATTTTGCATCGTTTGGTAGTGAGTTCTTTCTTTCCAGGCCAGGCTTGTTAAGGTTTTAATTTTGGTGGTCCTGCAAATCCTTCATCCAAAGTTGGAAAAGGCTGGCAGGAAGATTTAATTCGACTCCTCTCCCGCAACCCCTTTGTGCTGCGGGATGATTCACTCCATTTTCTCCACCGTACCGTGGAGCGGTTTGGGAGAATTTTATGCTATTTCCCCTGTAAGATGCGATGTGTGGGAAAGATTTTCTTATCTCTTCCGTAACTCTATGAAACGGTGTGAGAGATGACATTCTTCTAATCCTCCCCACAGGGTGAAGCAGTGTAGGAGGATTTTCTTCGACCCGTCTCACGCACTTTGAAGTGATTTCGGAGGACTTTAATCAACTCCTCCTCGCACCTTGAAGTGGTAAATGGGACTTTCGCCAATCTCTCTCCTGAAGGGTGAAAAGGTGTGGGAACTTTCGTCAATTCCTCCCCTGCAGTGCGGTGGGAGGATATTTGCCCTCCCTTAATCCCCTCCCGCGTAGCGGGAGGGGAGGGTGTGGGGGGCCCGCACAGCGAGAAGGGAAATTACATGTAG
>CAZNDM010000012.1:0-17262 GCA_964571845.1 uncultured bacterium
GGAGACTTCCACGCAGTGGGAGGGGAGGTCGTTGAGGAAAACTCGCACGGAGCGGGAAGGGAGATCGGGGAAGACTTCCAGGAAGTGGGAGGAGAGGTTTAGAGAAACTTCAACAAATGGGAGAGGGGTTTGGAGAGACCCGCATGAAGTGAGAGGGGGAACTGTGAGTTAACACCCGGAAGCGAGAGGGGGAGAATGTGGATGGGTTTTTGCAGGTAGAAAGGGAAAGTGCAACTTCCTGCGATGCAGGGGGAAAATTTAAATAAGGTCCATTACGGAGAAACAGTGTAATGGGTGGAGACTAACCTTATCGCAAAGAAGTGGGTGATAGCTTACCTTTGGCAGTCAGGAAGTGTGAGAACTTCTTCCATTTCCGATATGCATCACAAGCCCCTCCCCCGCAGTGCCAATTGCACTGTGGGGGAGGATTAAGGAGGGGGCGAAAGAGCAGGTCTGACGGAGGGGAGCGGGTGGGCTTTTGTTACCCTCCCCTCAATCCCCTCCCACGAAGTGGGAGGGGGGGTTGGAGGAGACTTCCACGAAGTGGGAGGGGAGGTCGTTGAGGAAAACTCGCACGGAGCGGGAAGGGAGATCGGGAAAGACTTCCACGAAGCGAGAGGGGAGTTGAGGAAAACTCCCACGAAGTGGGAGTGGAGTTTGAGGAAGACTCCCACAAGCGGGAGAAGAGGTTTAGAGAAACTTCAATAAATGGGAGAGGAGTTTAGGAAAGACTCCCACTAAAAAATGGGAGGGGAGATTCAGAGAAACTTCCACAAACGAGGGGGAGTTTTGGAAAGATTCCACCAAGTGGGAGTTGTGGAAAGGGTGCTCCCTGCCGACGGTGATGTCTTCTACTCCATGGAAGTGTCGATTAAGTCCCACACAGATTTAAAAATGTCATACTCATGCCTTGCAGAAGCGGAAATTGCGGACAGAAAACCCATGTATAGTGTGAGAAAAGATTTGTGGGTGGACCACTCAATATAATTTTGCCCCCCTCTGGCCCCCCTGCCTACGGTTTATTCCGTAATTCAGAGAGGAGAAAAGGATTTTTTCGAACATCGTTAATGAAATACGGGGTTGACTAAGTAAGTGGGACCGGGTAATAAATAGAGGGTGGGTGGTGGTTCGGGTGGTCGCCTCGCCGAAACAGGCGGGGAGGAAAGTCCGAGCTCCAGAGGGCAGGGTGCTGGGTAACACCCAGGGGTGTCAGGGGAGACCCTGACACTACGGATAGGGCCACAGAAACGAGACCGCCGAAGGTTCCTTCGGGAACCAGGCAAGGGTGAAACGGTGGGGTAAGAGCCCACCAGGTCCCGGGGTGACCCGGGATGCTGGCAACCCCCACCCGGAGCAAGGCCAAACAGGGAGGGTACGGGAGTGGCCCGCTCCCACGAACTCCCGGGTAGGCCGCAGGGAGGTGCCGGGTAACCGGCACCCAAGAGAAATGACCACCGCCCGCCTGATGGCGGGAACAGAACTCGGCTTACAGAACCACCACCCACCCTTCTAAATCCCCAGCCTCTCCTGTATAATGAAACTATGACAATATCTGAAATTCTAAAAAAAGCACTGGATAAAAACATACTCGATGAAGGCGATTTCCTCGACATCCACTACTACAGAATCTCTGACGACATGGGAAAATTCAAAAGAGGCACCTTTATCTCCGGTGACAAAATTATCCTCAATTACCCATCAATCCCAAGGATCCTCCGCCTTAAAGAAGGAATAAAAAATCACTTCAAAACCGACTTTTTCGCCGAAGAAAAGGTTGATGGCTACAATGTTAGAATTTTTAAGTTGAAAGATAAAATTGTCGCTATAACACGGGGCGGTTTCATCTGTCCATTTTCCACAGATCGACTGAAAGACTTCGCTGACTTCGAAAAATTCTTTTCTGAAAATCCCGATCTCGTTATCGCCGGTGAAATAGCAGGACCGGAAAACCCGTATATTGAAGTCTATCCCCCATACATAAAAGAAGATGTAAGATTTTTCGCATTCGACATTTTCAAAATTGGCTCCAGGATTCCCGTGGCGCCTCATAAAAGGTACGAGCTCCTCGAAAAGTACGGCATTCCACAGGTCAGAAGATTTGGCAGGTTTTCCCCCGATGATATTGATAAAATCCAGGATATTGTCTTTAAACTCAACGATGAGGGAGTTGAAGGTATAATTCTGAAATCCATTGATTCCACGAAGATGGTAAAATACACGACGATAAATATTAACATCTCTGATATTGAAGCTGATGCGTGGCTCATACTTGAAATGCCCGGAAACTTTTACACTTCCCGAATCGCCCGTGTAGGTTTTGCCATTGATGAGTTTGGTGTCGAGATTGACGATGAATTTTTGAAAAAAGTCGGAAAAGCCTTTGTGCTGGGATTTCTAAAGGGTGTACAGAAGTACAGATCAACAGACAGGATATCCTACTCATACCGTCTGAGATTCAACGATGACAGGAACCTTGCACTTTTCCTCGATCATATGAAAACTGTTTCTGAGAGCATTAAAATCCAGATTAAGCGGATTTACAAAGAAAAAGGCAAACACATCCTTGAATTTGAAAAGGTATTCCTGCAATCCACATCAGAGTTTTCGCAGATAATGAAAGGTGGAGGTATTTATGACTGAACTAATTGTTTTAAAGCCCGGAGAAATAACGCTGAAGTCGAGAAAAGTAAGGAGACGGTTTGAGGATAAGCTTGCAGAAAACATCAAACTTGCCCTGAGGAAAAATGGCATAAATGATTTTAATTTGAAAATCCAGAGGGGAAGATTTGTCCTTGAAACGAGTGAGATTGACAGGAGTTTTGACATTTTAAGGCGGGTTTTCGGTATCAATCAGATTTTGGTCGCCAGAAGAGAAAGATTTGATAAAATGGAAGAGATAGTTGACCTCGGGGAGGAGATTTTCAGGACCCTTGTCTCCGGTAAAAAATTTGCTGTGAGGGTCAAGCGAACGGGATCTCACCCTTTCAGATCAATTGATATTGAGCGGGCGCTGGGTGGCAGACTGTATAAGTATTCGAGTGGTGTTGACCTTTCCAGTCCGGATGTGAAGATTGAGCTCGAGATCGTTGATAACCATGTTTATTTCATAACAAAAAAGGTGAAGGGGGCAGGTGGACTGCCAGTTGGGTCCGAAGGGAAAATTTTGCTCCTCTTTTCGGGAGGTTTTGATTCCTCAGTGGCTTTTTATCTCCTTATGAAGAGAGGACTTGAGGTTGACCTTGTTACATTCTTGTTCGCTGGTGAGGTTCAAATGAGACAGGTTCTTGCAATTGCAAAGGAGATTGCCGATAAATACGCTTACGGATACGATCCAGCCTTCTATGCTGTGGATTTCAGTGAAGTTATTCTCGAACTTCGAAAAAATGTGAAAGAGAGTTACCGCAACCTGATCCTGAAAAGGCAGATGTTTCGAGCTGCAAACGCACTTGCACAGGAAAAGGGAATCGTGGCCATTGCAACTGGTGATTCCATAGGTCAGGTAGCATCTCAGACATTTGATAATCTTGTAGTTGCCACATCGGTTTCATCCGCACCTGTAATTATGCCGGTAGTTGCACTTGACAAGCAGGAGATTGTGGACATAGCAAGAAAGATTGGCATCTATGAAAAAGTTTCTGAGATGAAGGAGTACTGCCAGATCACGCCGCGACATCCTGTTACCCATGCGACATTTTCCGGCGTTGAGAAACAGGAGGCCTTTATTGATCTTGAGCTTCCTGAAAGATTGGTCTCAAAAAGGAAGTCATTTTACCCAACAAAAATGGAGGGTATTCACATGCTCGATTACCAGATTGAGCTTGAAAAGATACCGGCCGGGGCAGTAATTTTTGACATAAGGGACAGGGAGGACTTTGAAGAATGGCACATCCCCGGTTCAATTAACATCGATGAGATGGAGCTATACAAAAAAATAAAAGAGCTTGACAGAAGTAAAGTCTATGTAATAGCATGTTACCGGGGTGCAAGGAGTATGGCAATAGTGAACGAAATGAGGAAAGCTGGTCTTGAGGCGTACTCTCTGAAAGGAGGCTGTGAAGCTTACAGATGAACCTTATCCTGATATTTCTTCTGGGGGTGATAGACATCGCTTCCGGGAGTCTTGAAATTGAGAAGAGAAATGGTGTGATGGTATACTTTTTGAAAGATGGAGTTACTCTAACATTTGACAGCACAGTCGTAACATCTGATGAGGGGATTTATTTCATAGATGAAAAATGGGGTAAACTTTACGGTCATGTGCGTTTAAAAACCCCCGATTACACCATAAATGCCGATTCGCTAATATATTTTGAAGAGAGCGGAAGAACGATTTTCAGAATAAATGTTTCAGGTATGGACTCATCAGCCCTGTTTGAGGCAGAAAATGTGGTTGTGCAGGGAGATACGGCATTTGCCTCTGGAGGCGTGTACATTTTTCTTGTCAATGATTCCATTACATTTCGTGGAGATAGTGCAGTCTATTACCTAAACCTTTCAGAGGGGAAAATTTTTAAAAATTCAGAAGCTTCTCTTGTGAATGGTGATACGGTGAGGCTGAATGCTGACTCCCTGAGATTCAAAAAAAACACTCTCACCGCATGGGGAGAAGTTTCCATAAATTCTTCCAGATTTCGGGGAGGAGCTTTTGAGCTCGTTTTTTCAAGAATAGACGAAGCCACAGCTGCTATTGGAATGTTTGGTGGCGGAGTCTTTGATGCTGGCAACACCCATGTCGAGGGAGACACGCTGTCTTTTAACCTCGTTGATGGTGAGGTTCGGGATGCAAAATTCAGTGGGGCACCGGAGATAAAGGCAAAAGAGAAGAACGGGTATATTCGTGTGAGAGCAAGTGAAATTTCCGTTGAGCTTGAGGGAGATTCCCTCAGATATTTTGAGGCAAGGGGTAAAGTTGAAGGGGAATTTGTGGAGAATGAGTAGGCTTATCGCTCGTGGATTAAGAAAAAAGTATGGAAAAAGGGAAGTAGTAAGGGGAATTGACATTGAAGTCAGTACAGGCGAGATCGTGGGACTCCTCGGACCAAACGGAGCTGGAAAAACCACAACCTTTTACATGATCATGGGGGCAATCAGTCCGGACGCCGGTGAGATCTTTCTTGACGATGTAAACATTACAAAGTACCCCATGTACAAAAGGGCTCGTCTTGGCATAAGTTATCTTCCTCAGGAACCTTCCATATTCAGAAAGCTTACAGTTTACGACAATGTTTATTCTGTTCTTGAAATGAGGGAGAACTCCAGGAGGAAGGTTGCGGAGAAAACAGAGGAAGTATTGAAACAGATGAATGTCTGGAGACTGAAGGATAGTAAGGCATTTCAACTTTCTGGTGGTGAGAGACGCAGGGTGGAAATTGCCCGAAGTCTTGCCCTGAATCCTAAATTCCTGCTACTTGACGAACCATTTACGGGCATAGATCCCAAGACAAGACAGGATATCCAGGAGATTGTCAGAGAATTAAAGAGTCTGAACATAGGCGTACTCATCACAGATCACAATGTTCGTGAGACACTGGAAATTACAGACAGAGCCTATATAATTTATGATGGAAAAATTATGTTTCAGGGATCATCGGAGGAGCTCGTGATGGATCAAAATGTCAGGAAGTTTTACCTGGGAGAGAGGTTCAGATTATGAAGGGTTATACCCAGACAGGTGAATTAAAGCTAAAACATAACCTTTATGCCGTTGTAAGAACAGAAGTAAAGTTAATACAAACTCCATTGCTGGAGTTAAACCAGATGATTCTTGAGGAGCTGGAGCAGAATCCTCTTCTTGTCGAGGATGTGAATGTACTGGACAGGATGAGGAGAAAGATTGAGGAGAAAAGGATTACCCCATCATACCACGAGCTTTCAGGTGATCCCAGGATGCCTATTGTGCCTGATGAAGATGAAGAGCAGGAGATTGATGCGAGATTTATGACCGAAGGTATAAACTTCTGGCAGAGGATAGAGGCTCAGGTGGCAATGAGTTTCCCTGAAAACACGGAGGAGGGGAAGATTGCAAGGGCAATATTTGACAATCTCGACGGAAGGGGACTGCTTTCATCTGATGTGGAGCAGATTGCTAAGTCCCTTGATGTCCCGATTGAACGTGTGGAAGAGATTCGCAGGGAATTCATGAGATTTGATCCGCCGGGAGTTGGTGCACGAGATGTGAGAGAAGTATATCTCGCTCAACTCGACTATCTCGGCTGTAATGATTCTATTCTTTATCAGGTTGTCTCCGATTACTGGGATAGGCTCAACAGCAAAGAGGTTCAGAAACTCATCGAGTCATTACCGGACGAGGAGAGGCTCAGGGCAAGAGAGGTACTGAAACAGTTGTATGCTTATCCGGCTGATAAGTATGACAGAACAAAACCCACCTATGTGTATCCGGAAGTGATTTTTAAAATAGTTGAAGGATCTCTCGTTGTTGAACTCGTCGAGTCCGGGATACCACGAGTGACGCTAAATTCCAAATACCTCAAAATGCTTGAGGATCCGTCTGTTCCTGAGGATGCTAAAAAATTCATCCAGGACAGATACAAGAAAGCCATAGAGTTTCTCGAAGGTTTGCAGAAGAGAAAGTCCTATCTTATGAAAGTTGCAGAGTACATTGCCGAGCACCAGAGAGATTTCTTGCTCGGGAAATCAAAGTACTTAAAGCCCATAACGCAGGTTCAGGCAGCTGATGAGCTTGGCATACCTGCATCCACATTAAATAGACTCGTCAATAAAAAGTACGCTGACACCCCGGTGGGGATATTTGAACTCAAATTTTTCTTCTCACGATCGCTAAAAATCAAGGGGTCATCCTCACTTTCAGCAGATTATCTCCTGAAACGCATCAAGGAGTTAATAGAGAACGAAGACAGGTCAAAACCATTAACAGATGAGGAGATTGCAGAAAAACTCAAGCAGGAAGGGCTCAAAATTTCAAGACGCAGTGTAACGGACAAGAGAAAACTCCTCCAGATACCGTCTGCTCGCGAAAGAAAAAATCTTTACCAGAAGGGCCTTAGCTGGTAAGGAAAACGGAGGTCTCGTATGAACGAAAACAGGATTTCTCTGGGAATCCTCGGGGTGTTTATTTTTGCAGGACTGCTTGGTCTTGGATATTTTATTTCGCAGGGGATTCAGAAGGCAAAAGCCGGGGACAGAACGATTGTAGTCAAAGGGCTTTCTGAAAGAGAGGTCTGGGCAAACATAGCAATCTGGCCCCTGAAATTTACAGTTGCGGGAAACGATCTTGGCACCATTTACAGTCAGGTCAGCGAGAATAATCGCGTTATCATTGATTTTCTCAAGTCTCAAGGATTCAAGGACGAAGAAATCAATGTCGCACCACCATCAATTTTTGACAGGGAAGCGGAAAGATTTGGTGAGAAAAAAGGTGCAAGGTATGTTGCAACCTCCATCGTTAATGTTTACACTGATCGCGTTGATCTCGTTCTCAAAACGATGAAAAAGACATCAGAACTGGTTAAAAAGGGAATTGCCCTTCAGGGAGAGAGCTACGATGCGAAGCCGGAGTTTCTGTTCACAGAATTAAACAAAATCAAGCCCGAAATGATCGAGGAAGCCACGAAAAATGCACGTAAAGCCGCTCTGAAATTTGCAAAAGACTCAAACTCAAGACTTGGAAAGATAAAAAGAGCAAGGCAGGGACTCTTTACCATCACTGACAGGGACAGAAACACGCCGTATATCAAAAAAGTGCGCGTCGTTACGACAGTTGAATATTACCTGATTGATTAGGAAACCTCACATTTTGCGCGCAGGTTAATCTGAAATTTCAGATCTCCCCTCTTTCCCTTTGCAGGCATATTCAGCCTTTAAGTGTATGCACGAATCCCAATTTCAGAAATCTGAAAGTTTTCAATCCTCTACAGGGTGATTTTAGAAAAATTGGGTGTACTAATTTTTCAGCAAATAAGGGTAGAAGCAGGGAGCAGGTGTAAGAAATGGCTAATTCTCCGCTGACTTCCTGTTTGGGAGATTGACATGGGTTTCAAATAAAATTATTATTACCTGCAATCCAAAATTTTTTGAGGAGAGTAGAAAGCATGGGAAAATTATTGCCAAGGGAGGATTTAAGCGCTCATAAATCGCTCACGCTTGAAATTACAAAGGAAGAGCTTGAGAAGAAAAAGGAAGAGATAGCCAAAATATTTCAGAAGACACGCAAAATACCGGGATTCCGACCGGGTAAGGCGCCACTTAAACTTATTTTGAACAGGTACGGAAAGCAGATTGAAGCCGAAGCTGTGGAAGAGCTCGCCTACAACAAGGTCATGGACGAAATCGAGAAAAACATGTACGACTATATTCGCCCTATCAACCTGAAGTACACGAAGAACGATGACGGTAGCTACTATGTCGAGGCGGAATTCGATGTGATACCGCAGTTTTCTTTTCCCGATCTCTCCAAAGTGAAGGTTGAAAAGAGAATCAGGAGGATTACGAGAGCGGATGTGGAAGAAGAGCTTGAGAAAATGAGGCAGAGACTGGGGAAATTCAAAGAGCTCGACAAACCTGCAGATGAGGGTGATTACATCCTGTACGACTATGAGGAAATTGATCCCGAGACCGGGAAGGTGATAAGAAAGGTGAATAATGCATATCTGAAATTGGTCTGGGGAAACATAGATGCCACGATTTATGAACACCTGAAAGGCGCCAAAAAGGGTGATGTTGTTGTGATCGACAGAAAGCTTTCGATTGAGGGCGGTGATAAACTGCCCGTTAAGCAAGTTTTTAAGATAAAACAGATTGCAGAGCTTGAATTGCCCGAGCTCAACGATGAATTTGCGAAACAGCACGGATTTGAAACCCTCGAGGACCTCAGAAAAGCTATTGAAGAGAGCTTACGAAAAGAGGCTGAAGAACGCTCAGAAAACGAGTTTAGAGTGGAGCTTTTCAACAAAATCCATGAAAGAATAGGTTTTGAGCTACCCAGGAGCCTTGTAGAACGGGAGATGGAAAGCATTGCGAAGGCCTATAATCTACAGCTGACGGCTGATAAGCAGAGGGAAATCGCTGAAACAATTGCAAAAGACCGAATAAAAGAAGACATAATCCTTTTCCGTTTTGCCCAGCAAAATGACATTGAAATAACCGACGAAGAAGTTATCGAGTACATCAAAAAGCACCTTAAGGATCAGTCTAAATTGGATGAGGTTGTTGAAAAATACAGGAAAGAAAATCGTTTTGAAACCATAAGAAGGCATCTAAAGTATGACAAGGCGACGGAGATGCTTAAAAATCTGGTAAAAATGGAGGTTGTGATAGAGTGATGAAAGCACAGTACATTCCTTACGTAATTGAGCAGACGGGAAGAGGTGAACGCGTTTACGATATTTATTCAAGACTTCTAAAGGACAGGATCATCTTTATTGGAAGCCCGATAGACGATCATGTTGCCAATCTCGTGATAGCCCAGCTTCTTTTCCTTGAGGCTGAGGATCCGGAAAAGGACATTTACATCTACATCAATTCTCCCGGGGGTGTGGTTAGTGCGGGCCTTGCCATTTATGATACAATGCAGTACATAAAGCCTGATGTATCCACGATTTGCGTTGGTATGGCTGCATCCATGGCTGCAATTCTTCTTGCTGCTGGAACAAAGGGGAAGAGGTATGCCCTGCCTCACTCAAGAATAATGATTCATCAGCCCATGGGTGGGGTTCAGGGACAGGCTACAGATATTGAAATTCATGCAAGAGAGATTATAAAGTTAAAAAATATGCTCAATCAGATTCTTTCCAAACACACGGGCCAGCCCATTGAAAAGATTGAAAAGGATACGGATAGAAACTTTTTTATGTCGCCTGAAGAGGCGAAAGAGTATGGGCTCATTGACGAGGTGATAACCTCAAGGAAGGAGATGGTGCCAGATGCCAAGAAAAGAAAGAAGTAGAAAGTATGAGCCAAGATGTTCTTTTTGTGGAAGACCCGAGAGCGAGGCCGGGCGTCTCATCAGCGGTCTCGACGGCTATATTTGTGAGGACTGCATAAGACTGGCTTATGAAATTATCAATGAGCCGGAAGCTCCGTCCAGCAGGGCTTCTGTTAAACCACCAAAACCCGAAGAAATCAAAGAGTTTCTTGACGAATATGTGGTTGGGCAGGATTACGCCAAAAAGGTCCTGTCCGTCGCAGTTTACAACCATTACAAAAGGGTCAACTATCATAGAAAGGATGTTGAACTCGAAAAATCCAATGTACTCTTAATAGGTCCCACAGGGACAGGTAAGACACTGCTTGCGAAGACCCTTGCAAAGCTCCTGAATGTTCCTTTTGCCATTTACGATGCGACCCCTCTGACAGAGGCAGGTTATGTTGGAGAGGATGTCGAAAACATACTCGTGAGACTGCTTCAGGCTGCTGACTACGATGTCGCAAGAGCCGAGGTCGGTATTGTTTATCTCGACGAGGTTGATAAACTTGCCAAAAAGAGCGATTCTCCATCCATAACGAGAGATGTTTCCGGTGAGGGTGTACAGCAGGCATTGCTTAAAATCCTCGAAGGGACAGTTGTCAATGTCCCACCTCAGGGCGGCAGAAAGCACCCTGAACAGCCTTTTATTCAGGTAGATACGAGAAACATCCTGTTTATCCTTGGTGGAACATTTGATGGGATAGAAAATATCATTCGCTCACGACTCGGGAAAAAGACAGTGGGCTTTAAAAGTGAAATTCAGGATTTAACAAATGACGAAGTCCTTGAGAAGATCAGACCTGAGGACCTCATCAAGTACGGATTTATCCCGGAATTCATCGGTAGAGTGCCTGTAATTGCCACAATGCACGCTCTTACAAAAGAACACCTGATGAGGATAATGGTTGAACCAAGAAATTCGGTTTTGAAACAGTTTGAAAGATTTTTCGAGATGGAAGGCGTAAAACTCACAGTTACAGAGGACGCACTTGCCGCGGTCGCCGAGATTGCGATCAGCAGAAAAACAGGTGCGCGTGGCTTAAGAGCTATAATGGAAGAGGTTCTCCTCGATACCATGTTCCATCTTCCATCGCTCAGGGATGTGAAGGAAGTTATAGTTACAAGAGAAACAATTGAAGGGAAGAAAGAACCCGAATTTGTTTATTTCAAAAACAGGAGGAAGAGAGCTGAGTAGCCATGGAAAAGTCAATGACATATCCTTTAATACCTTTAAGGGAAGTTGTCCTGTTCCCAAAGACACTTTATCCAATTTTAATTGCAAGACCATTTTCACTGAAAGCCACCCGTCATGCACTTTCTCTGACGGGTGAGGCTATCTTTGCAACCCAGAAAAACAGCGGTATAGACACTCCTTCGGAAAAGGACATCTACAAAGTCGGTGTTCTCGGCAAGTTCGTTCAGCATGTGGTTGCTCCTGACAACAGTATCCGTACCCTTGTCCAGGGCATTACACGGGTGAGAATCAAGAGCATCTACATGGAAGAGGGATACTTCGTCGCAGAATTTGACGAGTATCCGTGGGCTTACAGGGATCGCTCGGAAGTTGAAACTCTTTCAAGGATGGTGCGGGAATACTTCAAACAGTTCACAGAGCTGAGCAGAAATGTGCCGGATGAGGTGATTATCAGTGTGCTCGATAGAAACTCAGACATAGAAAATTTTGCGGCAAACATAGCCATCCACCTGCCCATTCAGTTCCGTGAAAAACAGAGACTTCTCGAGCGCAAGTACTTTGAGGACTTTTTGAACGAGCTTATAAAGATCCTTCTGCGCGAAATCGAATTCCTTGAGCTCAAGATGCAGATTGAGGAGCGGGTCAGGGAAGAGATAAAGAAATCCCAGAGACAGTATTTCCTTCAGCAGGAGATCAAGGAGTTACAAAAAGAGCTTGGTGGTGAGGAAGCTGATGAATTTTCCGTACTCGAAGAGAAGATAAAGAAAGCCGGTATGCCAAAAGAGGTGCGTGAGAAGGCGATGTCTGAACTTAACAAGCTCAGAAGGACACCCATGGTTTCCCCCGAAGCAACGGTTATTCGAAATTACCTCGACTGGCTCATAGCCCTTCCCTGGAACAGGAAGACCAGGGATAACCTGGACCTGAAAAACGCCAGAAAGGTGCTCGATGAAGATCATTACGGACTTGAGGAACCCAAGGAAAGGATACTCGAATACCTTGCAGTTTTAAAACTTAAAGGCAAGATACGCGGACAGGTGATTTGTTTTGTGGGACCACCAGGTGTGGGTAAGACCTCGCTCGCCAGATCCATTGCCAGAGCACTTGGTAGAAAGTTCGTCAGAATTTCGCTCGGCGGCGTAAGAGACGAAGCAGAAATAAGGGGCCACAGGAGGACCTATGTGGGAGCCCTGCCGGGAAGAATTATTCAGCAGATTAAGAGAGCAGGAACGAAAAATCCAGTTTTCCTGCTCGACGAGATAGATAAAGTCGGGCAGGATTTCCGCGGCGACCCTCAGGCAGCTCTCATGGAGGTACTCGACCCTGAAGTAAACCAGAATTTCCAGGACCACTACCTTGAGGTCGATTTTGACCTGTCTGAAGTTCTCTTTATCACTACAGCAAACTCATTATACGGAATACCGAGACCACTTCTCGATAGAATGGAGGTTATCCAGCTAAGGGGATACCTTGATTTCGAAAAGCTCGAAATAGCCAAGAGGCATCTGATACCTAAAAAACTCCAGGAAACAGGCTTGCCTGCAGATGCAATTGAATTTACAGATAATGCCATTCTCAAAATAATCCGCGAATACACACGCGAGGCTGGTGTGCGTGACCTTGAGCGGTCAATTGCCAGGATCATGAGAAAAGTGGCTAAAAAATACCTTGAAACAGGTGAGAAGGCTCTGATAACGGAGAAAAATGTCAAGGATTACCTCGGTTTGCCAAAATACAGACAGAGAAAGAGGGAGAAGGTTCTACCCGTGGGTGTTGCCTATGGTCTTGCGTGGACGGAATTTGGCGGAGATCTCTTAAAAATTGAGTCCGTTTTGATGAAGGGTTCCGGTAAGCTCGAATTGACCGGCTCATTGGGTGATGTTATGAAAGAGTCAGCCAAAGCTGCACTGAGTTATATCAGATCACATTACAGGAAGTTTAATCTCCCGGACGATTTTTACAGGGATGTGGATCTCCACCTCCATGTGCCCGAAGGAGCCATTCCAAAGGATGGTCCATCTGCCGGTGTTGCTATCCTTGCGGCTATGATTTCAGCATTTACCAAAACTCCCATACCGGGCGATGTAGCAATGACCGGTGAGATTACACTTTCCGGTGAAGTTTTACCCGTTGGAGGACTTGAGGAAAAAATTCTTGCCGCAAGAAGGAGCGGGATCAAAAAAGTCATACTGCCCCATGAAAACAGGAACAAGGTGAGGACATTCAGCCCGGAAATTAAAAAAGGACTCAAGCTCGTTTTCGTGAAAAACCTTGATGAGTTTGTTGAAGAGCTTTTCGGCGGAACAAAATGGGAAAAAACACTGCCCGAGTTTAGAGAAGGAGAATATTCCACCTGGATCAGTTTGTAAATGGAAGAGAAGAGAGAAAAGGCATTACTGGTTGGGGTCGCTAAAAGTTCAAGGGAAAGATGGGATGAGGCGGACAGACTCGAAGAGCTGGCTCTCCTCGTAGAAACTGCCGGAGCTGAAGTCTTCGAAAAAGTTCTCCAGATACGCGAAAAAATTGATCCAAGATACTACATTGGCAAGGGCAAAGCCTATCAGATCAGGGAAATTGTTGAACAATTCGGCATTGACCTTGTTGTTTTTGACGCAGAATTAACCCCCTCACAGGTTAAAAACCTCGAAGAGATCATCGGTGTGAAAGTCCTTGATAGAACTGAGGTTATAATGGACATCTTTGCACAGCATGCAAGAACATCGGAGGCAAAAATTCAGGTGGAACTTGCTCAGCTCATGTACAGATTGCCGAGACTCACAGGGAAAGGTCTGGCTCTTTCGAGACTTGGAGGCGGCATTGGCACACGGGGTCCGGGAGAGAAAAAACTCGAAGTTGACCGGCGAAGGATCCTCGATAGAATCCATTTCCTCAAGCAAAGGCTCAAAACGATTGAAAGATCGAGAGAAATTCAGCGGAAAAGGAGGCAGAACATCCTTAAGGTGTCTCTCGTTGGATACACGAATGCTGGTAAGTCCTCTATTATGAATTTCCTGACAAAGGCACATGTGAGAGTTGAGGATAAACTTTTTGCCACACTCGATGCGACGACGAGGGTGCTTTATCTCCCTGATTTTCCTTACAGAGTTGTGCTCTCGGATACGGTTGGATTTATTGAAAACCTTCCGCCTGACCTTGTTGCCTCTTTCCATGCTACGCTCGGTGTTGTAAGAGAAGCTGATCTTCTGCTACATGTCATTGATATCACCTGCGAAAGGCTGGATGAAAAAATTCAGGTGGTTGAAGATGTTCTCGACGAGCTCGGTGTTGGAGATAAACCTTTAATTCGAGTTTTTAACAAGATTGACATGCTCCTCGACAGAACCATGATTGAAAGACTGAACGAAAAATATGAAAATTCAGTGTTTGTCTCTGCCCTCACAGGTGAAAACATGGAAAAACTCGTTGAAAAAATAAGAGAAACTCTTAAAAGTCTCGTTGTCGGGAGATCTGGTAAAAAGAGCGAAACTGTTTTGTGATCTGGCTCTTTACATGACGGGAATTATTGGACAAAACTCAGAGTTAGCTTTCCCGATAAATAATTCCAGGAGGTTTTCAAAATGAAAAAAATTTTTGCTTTTTTAATATTCATCTCAGCACTCTCTGCAAAGCTTGATCAGTGGTTTGGTATCTATGTCAGAAGTTATAAGATCGGTTACACACATTTTGTCGTTCAAAGAACATCGGATGGCTATGATATTCAGGAAACAACAGTTATGGACCTGAAAATGCTGGGGCAGCCCAAAAGTCTCAGCACAACCACGAGAGTGAGAGCTGACCGCCATTTAAAGCTCAAATCTTTTGAGTTCTTTCTGAGTACTGGAGACCAGAAGGTAAAATCATTGGGGAAAAGAAGCAAGAACACTGTAAAAATATCCGTTGAAATGAATGGAAGAAAAGGACCCTCACGGGAGATTCCTGCAGAAAATTTTTATGTAAACGCCCTCGTCCATGCCCTTATGGTTTTCGGAAAGAGTATTCCAGAGGTTTTCAAACTCTACGATCCTTCAACATTTACACTTGAAGATGCACATCTTGTATCTGTAAAGAAAGAAAAAATCAAATACAGGGGAAAGAATGTCTCAGCGACTGTCTATGAAATCAGGTATCTTGGCTATACGACGAGAACCTATGTCTATCAAGGGAAGATTATCAGAGATGAGGGAGCACTTGGAATTGTGAGTATTGAAGAGCCTGAGACTCTGGCTACGAGGATAAACGCCAACCAGGTTGATCTTCTCAGACTTTTCTCCGTTGTTCCGGAAGGTGAAGTGCCTTTTGACGCGAGATATGCAGAGATAAAACTGTCGAATATAAATCCCGATGTTCTGGACCTTACCCTCGATGGCCAGCATCTTGTTAAAAGAGGCAGGGATTTTGCTATTATAAAAATCGAGATTCCAGACCTCGGTTCTGAGCCCGGAGTGTTTGACATCCCTGATAGCGTCAAAAAATTTCTCGAGCCGGATGAATTTCTTCAATCTGATGACCCGAGAATACAGGAAATTGCGCTGGGACTTACATCTGACCTCTCTGACCCGGTGCAGAAAGTGGAAAGAATCAAGGATTGGGTTTTCAAATACCTTGAGAAAAAACCAACGGTAACGATTCCATCAGCAGTTGAGGTTCTCGAATCCCGCAGAGGAGACTGTAATGAGCATTCTGTTCTTTTTGGCGCAATAGCGAGAGCTGCGGGTATTCCATCAAGAGTCGTCGTTGGCTTGATATACTCCAACGGTGCTTACTTTTACCATGCCTGGAACGCCGTATGGATAGGAGACAGATGGGTGTTCGTTGATCCCATATTTAACGAATTCCCTGCCAGTGCCAGACACATAATGCTGAAAACCGGTGGAATAGACAGGCAAACTGAAATTATTTCCATCGTAGGAAGAATAAAAATAAAGGTCCTCGATTTTGAATGAGGGTACTTGTAAGAATTCCTAACTGGATTGGAGACGCTGTCAACGCAATTCCGGTTGTAAAAAACCTACAGAATAACGGCTTTGAAGTTTCAGGGATTTGCCATAAAAGAGTATTCCCAGTTATGGATGGTATTATACCGTGTGAGACCTTTTCCACGAGGCATGAGGCAAAGAGAATCTCTATAAAGCTAAGAGGCAGGTTTGACTGGGGAATAGTACTTCCAAATTCCTTTTCTTCTGCATTTGCCATGTGGCTTGCACATCCCAGAAAAAGGGTAGGCTTTAACGGTGAAGCAAGGGATTTCCTGCTTACACATGTCGTTAAAAAGGAAAACTTCTGGAAAAGGGAACACATTTTGAAGAGTTACCTCAGGTTGCTCCACCCCATGGGTATAAAGCCAAAAGAGCTGGTGCCCGAAGTGGTTGTAAGGGAGTTCGATCTCAGAAAATTCGGGATAAATGATGAAAACTTCGTAACGCTCAGCCCTTTTGCAAACTATGGTCCTGCAAAAGAGTGGCCCCTTGAAAACTTTATAAAACTTGCTGAGATGTTAGAAGGTGAGGGTTTTTTGCCTGTTTTTCTCGGAGGACCGGGAGATGTAGAGAGATCAAGGGATCTTGACAGATTTGTCAATCTTGTCGGCAGAACGACACTTGAAGAAACCAAATTTATACTGAAACGATCAAAGGGTTTAATCTCCATCGATTCTGGACTCTCCCATCTTGGAATAGCCAGTGGCACCAGGGTGCTTACGATTTTCCTGTCAACTGATCCGGGATGGACAGCACCGTTTGGTCCCATGGGACACTGGATTTACAACAGAATTTCGTGCTCACCGTGTTTCAAAAAAACATGCCCATTGGGTCATTACGATTGTTACTCGTCGGTGACCCCTGAGGAAGTATTCTTAAAATTTATGAAAATTCTTTAATCGCTCCTTTAATGCGACAGGTAAAAGGGGGCAGAGAAAGTGGCTTCTATAGTTTGCGATTTTCACCACCATTCTGGGCAAAAATCACGGGAAATTTTGGCGACTCACAAGGATGTTAATTAACTTCCCGGTCACCATAACAGTTTTTCATAATTCCTTTCAAAATTTCAGGTAATTCATAATCAAATTTCTCTAAAACCAGATCCTTATAATGACAGAAAAACTCAGAAAGAAAACGGTCAAGATTGG
>CAZNDM010000013.1:0-27564 GCA_964571845.1 uncultured bacterium
TTGGATAAGCCCTCACATAACCGTAGGGGAAGTCAGGTGTAATCTCTTCCACGAATTGGGATTTCGCAAGCAAAGGGAAATAAAGAAGTTTTTCCGCAAAGTAAAGGGAAAATGATCACCAGTAAAATTTTTTCGATCACCTTCATTTTTCGAACAGTCTCACCCCCGACAGAGAAGACGAAAATTACTTTTCCCGTGCCAACCGTTTCCCTAATCGGTTTGAAGAAAAATCCCCCACCCACCTTATGGAAGACCAATGTTTCTCTCACTTCATGGTAAGAGATTGAGACCCTCTAATTTTTCACACCAGAGCTGCTCTTTTTGAGCTATTACTTCTTTTTTTGACGAAAAGACAGCGGAAGTTGCCTTCCACAAATGCTAACACAACAAATGAGAGAAGATCAAACTTCTCAATTTATAGGAAACTTTCCGCATATTCTCCTGATCAATTCCCCTTCAATAAATTGACAGGAAACCTGTCCACAAAGAGTGTTTCGATGTGCCAATCGTAGTTAACCAGTGTTCTGTATTTTTTAGAAAACCGGGCTTTAAAGATTCCGGCGCCGGATAGGCGACCGTATGTTCTAACATCCACATTATGATTAACCCTGTCTTCTGTGGGATAACGGGTACCACCCCGATCAAGTCCCCCAATTACAAGGTCTATCTCTGGCACCTCAGACAAAAGCTCTTTTTCATGCTTGTATGTAATGTGAGCAAGAGCTATAATGAGATCTACATCCTTTTCTTTTAGCTCTTTAACTACCCTCTTTGCGGTTGGGATCTCTCTCAAAAAGAAAAGCCCCTCAATATCCTTTTTCTCTGAAAATATGGGCATGTATTCAGTGATCAATCCAAATATACCGATCCTGAGCCCCTTTTTCTCAACTATGATATAGGGTTTCACCCAATCAACCACCTTCAAAGTATCATTGGCATAGGTAAGATTGGCACAGACGACCGGAATTTTCAGGGATTTTACAAATTCCCTTAATGTATCAGCACCATGAAAGAAATCTTTGACACCGAGAGTGGTTGCATCGTATCCCATTTCGTTCATGAACCTCAAAGTTGCATCAAAATCTGTAAATTGACCGATGAGGTTTCCCCCGAGCATCCCTCCGCCATTGAGAAGGAGAAAAACAGCATCACTTTTTTCAGCTTCTTCCCTGACCTCTTTCAGGAGGACTTTAAAAGACTCTTCTCCACCAAGAAGAGGAGGAAAATCTGGATTAATCCATGTGGCTTTTTGGAAACCAAAGTTGTTTTCAAGATCGTTCGTGTGAACTATCACAATTTTTGTTGTGTCCGCTGCAAAAAGGATGGAAACGAGCAAGGCAAAAAACATTTTATTCCCTTCTCCTGAGCTTCATCTTTGGCTCTCTTGTCGAAAGCCTTAACACATCGAGAAAGTGTTTTTCAAACTCCTTTGTTACCTCTTTCGAATAAATCAAAACCGAGGCTTCGTTGTTCTTTTCAAGTGCATAATAACTCCAGTTGGTAGAGCCTACAATTGTTATTGAATCATCAACAAGAATCAGCTTGTCATGACTCGTCACATCAGGAGGGTCGTACCACACATCGATACCCGCATTTCTCAACGAATCTCCAAACTGCTTGTTAAGTATCGTGTTGCTCACATTCCAGTCAGAGGCGTCGAGGATTATTGTGACTTTAACTCCTCTCCTGTGTGCATCAATGAGATCCCTCAAAATTACACTGTTCGGGTCATCCGGATACTGTGGATAATAACGGGCAGAGAACATAAAAATCTGGATCTTGCTTTTAGCAGAAGTTAATACCTTATGCAATGCTGGAAGGTATTCCCTGTTGGGAATCGGGATGACCTCGGCAGCTTTAAATCCAAACAGAAAGCCCAGAGTTAGGGCTACAATCCATAATCTTTTATTCATGTTCGCCTCCATTATAAAGTCTATATGGTGAGATGATAAATCTGAAAATGTCGGGGAACTTTTCTTTAATAAGTTCTCCCACGATGTATCTCACCTCATCAGCAGTTGAGCTCTCAAGAACATCCTTGACTATGGGTTTTATCTCCTCAAATGACAGTCGTCTTATGAGCTCCTTCGTCTCAAGGAGGCTCGATGGGGTTACAGACAGGCCATCCACACCGAGCCCCAGCAAAATGGGGACTCCGTACGGATCAGACGCAAGCTCCCCGCAGACCTCAACAAGAATATTGTTTTCATGTCCTATTTCAACAACCTGCTTTATCAATCTCAGTATGGATGGATGAAGGTGGTTGTAAATCTCTGAAACATTTGTGTTCTTTCTATCAACTGCAAGCGTGTACTGGGTCAGATCATTGGTTCCAATACTGAAAAAGTCAACAAATTCGGCAAACTTATCAGCCATTATAGCAGAAGATGGGGTCTCAACCATTATTCCAAAGTTAGGCATGGGGAAATCCTCACCATAGGTGTTCATGAGCTCTGCCAGTACCTCCTGCACAATCTCATGGGCTTCCTCAACCTCTTCAACAAGACTGACCATGGGAATCATTATTTTGATGTTACCTACCTCTTTATGTGCCCTGAGGATTGCACGCAGTTGAGTTTTGAAAAGTTCTGGATGTTTCAAAAGTACTCTGATTCCACGGACTCCAAGGAATGGGTTTTGCTCCACTATGTTATTCAATTCATCGAGTCCAAATTTATCCGCTCCAACATCGAAAACCCTGATAATAACTGGATGGGGGTAAACTTCCTTTGCAACATTCAGGTAGATTTAATACTGTTTTTCCTCGTCATCTCGATACTGTTCAAAAAGGATTTCCGTTCTGAAAAGACCTATTCCACACTTACCTGAAACCTCAAGGGACCTGACCTCTTCTGGAAAATCTATGTTGACAAACAGAGAGACTGCCCGTCCATCTCTTGTAATGGACATCTCATCCCGTATCTTCAAAAGACCGGCAGTAAAGGATCTGAATTCCTCCTGGATCTTTCTGTAGTATTCAATCGTCGCCTCTGAGGGGTAAAGGAAAACTATCCCTCTTGTACCGTCAACGATCATCGGAGCCTCATCCTCAGCCTCTTTCAGTATCCCTTTAACACCAAAAACTGCTGGAATTCTGAAGTCTTTGACGATGATGGCTGTATGAGAAGTTTTCCCACCGTCTTCCAGAACGATGGCATTAATGCCCTGCTTCATAAGTCTTATTGTGTCAGCGACTGACAGGTCGTAGGCAACGAGGATATCATCCTCATCGAGTTGAATTTTAACCGGACTCGTCTCCCTCATGTTTTTGATTATCAAATCAGCGATCTGGCGCAGTTCTTTGGCTCTATCCTTTATGTAATCATCCCGCGCATGATATTCCATGCGTATGGCATAATCTTCTATGATTTTCTTGACGGCATATTCGGCGTAACGCTGCTCATCCCTGATAGTTTTGATGACTTTTTCAATGAATGAGCTGTCGTCAATTATCCTGATCTGAGGTTCGAGAATAGACCTGAGTCTCTCGTCCAGCTCTTCACGCATTTTCAAGAGTGTCCCCTTAGTTTTTTCAATTGCATCTTTAAAGAGCTGGATCTGAGCTTCAACCTGGTCTCTCGAAATTTTTCTGGTGGAGATAGCAAATTTTTCCCCAATAAAAGGTGCGGCTTTTCCTATAAAGATTCCCGGTGATATGGGGATTCCTTTAAACCTTTTCTCTTCTTTATTCCTCTCCAAATCCTTCCTCCACCAGTTTTGCAAGTGCTTCAACTGCCTCCTGCTCATCTGGCCCCTCCGCTCTTATGATTATTTCTGAACCATAGTCGGCAACGAGCATTAAAAGGCTCAAAATGCTCTTGCCATTGGCTATATTACCATCTTTTTCAACCGTTATCTCGGATTCAAATTGTTTTGCAAGTGATGTAAACTGTTGTGCTGGCCTCGCATGTATGCCAAGTTTATTGGGTATCCTTACTTTTTTCTCATACATGACTTCTCACCTGAATGAAAGTTTGTAATCAAGGACCTGAACCCTTCGATCCGAGTCAATAAAATTTACAACTTTCGAAAGTGTGGAGTTTGCTGACGCTCCATCATTGGACACCGTTACCACAAGGATCTTTGCCCTCTGCCAGAGATCATGACCATCTGACTCGGTTATCGAAATGTTAAACTTATTCCGCAATTTGGTTTTTAAACTTTTTAAAACAAATCTCTTTTCCTTCAGCGAATTACAGTTTGGGATGTAAAGCTCAACTTCAAGGAGCCCTATTAACATCACTCAAGTTTTTTCTGAACTTTCTTGATTTCGAAAGCTTCAATGATGTCGCCTTCTTTGATCTTCTCAAAGCCCTCGACCTTAATGCCACACTCGTATCCAGAGGCGACCTCCCGGACATCGTCTTTGAAGCGTTTGAGTGACGCAATTTTACCTTCGTAAATCACCTCGCCATCCCTCTTTACTCTCACATGTGCATCTCGGCGAATAACACCATTGATAACAATACATCCAGCCACATTACCGGTACGGGGAACATGGAATACTCTTTTAACCTCTGCCTGACCAATAACCTCTTCAACGGTCTCTGGCTCGAGAAGTGAGGCAAGAAGATTTTTAACATCGTCGAGGAGCTCATAGATTACCCTGTAAGTCTTGATCATCACACCCTCAGCCTTTGCCAGTTTCCGGGCTTCGGGAAAAACTCCAACATTGAAGGCGATTATGATGCCTTCAGCAGCTGATGCAAGGAGAATATCAGACTCTTTAACATCGCCTATACCCTGGTGAACTATCGTAACCTTGACCTCCTGATAAACCATTTTGCTCAGGACATCGCTAATTGCCTCAAGTGAGCCCTGCTTATCAGCTTTGATTATTATAGGTAGCTCTTTGAGCTCTCCTGCCTTAAGCTTCTCCTGTATCCTACGGATGGTCATCTCAGACTCACCCTTTATGAGCTGCTCCTTCTTGATCCTCTTCTTCTCTTCTGCTATTTCTCGTGCCTGAGAATCTGATTCAACCACATAGAAAATATCTCCAGCCCTTGGAAGCTCTTCAAAACCCTGGACAAGAACCGGAGTTCCCGGTGTGGCTTCCTTAACTCTTTGATTAAACTCGTTGTACATCGCCCTTACACGACCATAAGTTGTTCCAGCCACAAAGGGCATCCCTATCTTCAAAGTGCCCTTCTGGACGAGTACCGTACCCACGGGACCTCTACCCTTTTCAAGGCCTGATTCAAGGATAACACCTCTGGGTTTTCCTTCGTAAGGAGCCTTCAGGTCAAGTTCAGCTGCTTTCAACAGGATTGCGTCGAGCAGATCAGGGACACCCTGACCTGTCTTTGCAGAAATCTCCACCATAATTGTGTCACCACCCCACTCTTCTGGAACCAATTCGTACTTAGTAAGCTCTCTTCTGACTCTATCTGGGTCGGCATCCGGAAGGTCCATTTTGTTGATAGCAACTATTATTGGGACTCGTGCAGCCTTTGCGTGATTTATAGCCTCCACAGTCTGAGGCTTAACTCCTTCATTGGCAGCAACGACGAGAACGACAATATCTGTAACCTGGGCACCGCGAGCACGCAGGGCTGTGAAAGCCTCGTGTCCAGGTGTGTCAATAAATGTGATTTTCTGACCATCTACTTCTACCTGATATGCACCAATATGCTGCGTAATCCCTCCAGCCTCCCTCGCCGCCACATTGGTTTTTCTCAGATAGTCAAGAAGTGTCGTCTTTCCGTGATCAACATGCCCCATAACCGTAACAACAGGTGGCCTCGGCTTGAGCTCTACCTCTTCCTCCTCTTCAATCTCTTCAACCTCTTCCTCCTTCACCTCAACCTCATAGCCATATTCTTCGGCGATTATGGACATTGTATCCACATCTATAGCCTGGTTTATCGTTGCCATAATTCCCTGATTGAACAGGAATTGAACGATCTCAACAGGCTCAACACCGAGCATCTTGGCAAACTCACCCACGGACATGGGACCGGGGATCACAAGCACTTTCTTCTCTTCTTCCTCAGCTCCTGCCTCTTTCGGCTTCTTCTTTTTCTTCGGCTTAGCCTGTCCTCTCTCTATCTTTGAGAGAGTCTTGGAAACACGCTCTTTGATCTCCTTCTGCTGGAACTTCCTCTGACGCCTTCTGGACTCCTGTCTGTCCTTTTTCTCATCCTCGCCCCAGATCTTTTTCTTGCGCTCAAAATCCTCCCTGTGTTCCCGCTTTGCCTGAGAAATAGCGGATCTCACAGCCTTCTCCATGTCCTTGGTCACAGGACTGCTGTGAGACTTTACCTGGGTAAACCCCAGCTCGTGAAGCATATCAATTAATGTTCTGTTTGACAGACCAAGCTGAGCAGCAAGGTCCTTTACTCTCTTCTTTTTTACTTCTCTCTTTGGCTTATCTTTCATTTACTCTTTTCCTCTAACTTTTCCTCGATTTTTTCAAGGATTTTCAACGCCGTGTCCTCGTCAATTCCATCCACTGCCACGAGCTCCGCAAGGGATGGAATCTCCTTAAATACATAAAAACCGGCTTCTCTCAATTTTTCAATTATTTCCTCATCAATACCCTCAAGCTCAAGGATTGTTACAGCATCCTTTGGAGGCTTCATCTCGGAAATCGGGATAACCACAATCTCTTTACCAACGAGCTTGGATGCAAGAATGACATTCTGCGCCTCCTTACCCTTCGCCTCTGGAACTTTCTCATCCTCAACAACAAAGTAAATTCTTTCATCATCTTCATAGATAACAAGTGCCTTTGCAGGTGACATTGCAAGGGCAGTGAATCTGATGGGATCTGGATCCCATTTGATCACATCTATCTTCTCATTGGATAGCTCTTTCACTATTGGCTGGATCCTCGTACCCCTGATACCAATACACGCACCAATAGGATCAACCTTGGGATCCTTTGATCTCACCGCCACTTTGGATCTCTTTCCGGGTATTCTTGCAACTGCCTTTACTTCCACAGTACCTTCACTGATCTCCGGTATCTCAAACTCCAGTAATCTCCTGAGAAAGTCAGGGTGGGTTCTGGATAGTATTACCTGGGGCCTGCGTCTCTGATCCTCAACCCTCAAAACCAGTGCTTTTATGGATCCACCCTGCTTGTACTTCTCTCCCGGAATCTGCTCCTCCGGTGGCAGAAGTGCCTCCGCTTTCCCAAGGCTTATGTAAACACCAGTTTTATCCACCTTCTGAATGGTACCGGAAATAATCTCTCCCACCTTCTCCTGAAAGTCCCTGTATATGTGCTGCTTTTCAGCCTCCCTGATCTTCTGGAGGAATACATTCTGGATCTTATAAACCACACTCCTGCCAAAATCTGTAAACGGAACAGGCACCCTGACCGAATCTCCCACCTTGACAGCGGGATCGATCTTTTTCGCCTCGTCAACTGAAATTTCCCTGTCAGGATCAGTAACCTTTTCAACCACCTTCTTGTAAACCCAGACAGTAACATCGCCCTTCTTGGGATCAATTTCAACATTTACCTCATAATCAGAACCTTTAGACTTCCTGATAGCAAGGGCAATTGAGTCCCTCAAAGCCCCAATAACAAAATCCCTATCCAGTTTCCTCTGCCTTGTAATCTGGTTAATTAACTCAACAATTTCTCCGTTCATCCTCACACCTCATTAAGTTGGATTTTCAAAATCTTACTCTTTTCTATCTCGGTATCGTCAACTATTATCCTGTCTTCAAGGTTGTCTATAAGTCTTCCTCTAAACTCCCCCTCAAGTGTGACAACCCTTACATTTTTACCGATTGCCCAGTTTATTTCCCTGTCTTTCTTTAAAATTCTGTCAAGTCCGGGAGACGATACCTCCAAAATATAAGGTCCGGAGATAAAATCCTCAACATCCAGAATCAGAGACAGCTCGTCTGATACACGAGCACACTCATTTACAGTAATGCCACCCTCTCGTCTATCTATGAAAATCCTTAGAATCTGCCTTCTCCCGGCCCCCTTAAATTCAATATCAACGAGAACATACCCCTTCCGGTCAAGTATAGGTGTGAGAATCTCTTCAACTCTCCTCTCAATTTCTTCATTATCCAGTAGCATTCTCCTTTTTCATCCTCCTTACAAGATCTGTCACATACGAAATAGAATCCTCGATCCTCAAATCCATCCTTGAGCCGTCTCTTCTTACCTGGAGCTCGACCATTCCATTTTTGATTTTCCTGTCGCTCACAATAAGCCTTAGTGGAATACCAACAAGATCAGCATCTTTAAACTTGAATCCCGGACTTGCATCCCTGTCGTCCCAGATCACATCAATCTTGCTCTCCATAAGTCCTCTGTAGATACTTTCAGCTATTTCCCGTGTTCTTGGAGAATTCAGCTCAAGTATCTCAACTTCATAGGGGGCAATGTTGATGGGCCAAGAAAGTCCGTTCTCGTCTCCGTACAGTTCAGCAGCTGCCGCCATAATCCTTCCGACACCGATGCCATAACTCCCCATCACAATAGGTCTCTCCTTACCGTCCTTGTCCATGTAATATGCGTGGAGAGCCTCCGAGTACTTAAGTCCAAGCTTAAAAATGTGTCCGATCTCAAGTGCCTTTCTCACTTTTAAAGGATTTCCACATTTAGGACACAGATCACCCTCTTTTACTATTCTGAAATCATCGAATTCTTTGATGTTAACCTCATTTAAAATGTCCACACCCACAAGATGATAATCATCCTCGTTGGCACCTACAATCGCGTATTTAAGCGTTTTAACACTGTGGTCCGCATATATTTCATCCACATCCAGTCCAAGGGGACCAAGGAATCCCACTGAGACACCAAACCTGTCATTTACCTCTTCCGGAGTCGCAAGGCGAATGGAGGCTCCAAATTTCCTCATAATTTTTGCCTCATTCACCTCATAATCACCGCGAATGAGGATGGCTATCATTTTCCCATCAACCACAAAAAGGAGGCTTTTGACAAGGTGTTCGGGTGTGACACCAAGGAAACGAGAAACCTCTTCAACGGTTCTTATGCCTGGAGTGTGAACCTTTTCCTTTTTTGTGTATTTAGGTGTGACCTCTCCATCAGGGATTATCCCTTCAGCAACTTCTGTATTGGCTGAATAACCGCATTTATCACAGATCGCCAGCGTATCTTCACCCGCATCAGAAAGAACCATAAATTCTTCTGACTGGGAGCCTCCCATAAGACCAGATGACGCCTGCACTATTGTGTATTTTAGTCCACACCTGTCAAAAATCTTTTTATATGCCTTTTTGTGAAGCTCATAACTTACATCAAGCCCTTCAAAATCTCTGTCAAGACTGTAGGAATCCTTCATCAGAAACTCTCTGACTCTCAGAAGTCCAAAACGCGGTCGGGGTTCATCTCTGAATTTCGTCTGAATCTGATACCAGATCTGGGGTAAGTCGCGATAGGATCTTATTTCATTTCTCGCAATATCCGCAATGATCTCTTCGTGAGTAGGGGCAAGTGCCTGATCCTTTCCCTTTCGATCCTTTAACCTGAACATTTCGTTACCAAAGTCAACCCATCTCCCCGACTCTTTCCAGAGCTCTGCGGATGTCAAGGCAGGCATCAACAGCTCCTGACCACCAATAGCATTCATCTCTTCTCTAATAATCTGCATGATCTTCAGCATGGACCTCCAGCCCAGCGGGAGTATATTGTACACACCACTCTGGTGCTGCCTTATAAATCCTGCCTTAACGAGAAAAATATGCGATCTCGCCTCTGCATCCCTGGGCGCCTCTTTCAATGTTGGTATAAACGCTTTTGACCATTTCATAGCTGTTTATTGTAATGAAAATACCTTAATTATTCAATTTTTGGATAAAATTTGAACCCCACTTTGCGCACCTCTAAGTTTCACTACCCCTCACAGGCTACAAACAAACGATAGTGCGGCATTAATTAAAAGCGATAAGTTGATATACCAGTGGTTTCAATTTAAACTCTTCTCGATATGCGTAAAATCATACCTCTTCTTTCTATTTTACTCACTGGTTGTATGGGCCTCGGTGTTTACCAGAATCCAGAACTCGTTTCAAAGGGAGAGTCAGCAGTAGGTGTGGGCGTTACATATCTCGTTGTAACGAACAAATTTGGCTATTTCATGCCTACGCCGGAACCATATTTCAGATACGGCCTATCAGAAAATCAGGAGATTACAGTAAGAATTCCTCTGATTGCGTCAATTCTGGGGAATGAAGGATTTTTCCTCCTCAGTGGTGGCTACAGAATGGCAGTAAAAAATTTCATCTTTTCAGGTGATCTTCTCTTTTACGGAGGAAGCCAGAGCGGTGCTTTTTTAGTCGAACCCGGTGTCTTCTACAGATACAATCAGTATGTGGCAGGTATTCAGGTAGCGGGAGGAGCAGTGGAATCCCGAATCAGACTCCCTGCGTTTATCAGATTTTACGCCGCAAAGAGTTTTAACTGGAAAAACGAAAAAATCTTACCGGGCGTTCAGCTCTCATATGCCCCGGGAAATGGCATCTCGCTAATTCTTGAGCTCGGCTTACAGCACTCAGGAATTTTCAAAAGGTAAGGGTTATCTTTCGATATATTTCTTCCGAAGCTCTTTGATTTTGTGCCTGTTTTTTAAAAATCTTGGGACTGAGGGAAGAATTTTCTCCTCAAAATGTTCGACAATCTCCATATCCCCCCACCTTCTCTCTATTGAAACCCAGTTCACTTTCCCATCCACAAGTTTACCCTTCGTCCCACACACTGCACATTCTATCTGATTTTCATCAAGGAATCTGAAGAGATTCTGACCACAGGATGGACAGACTCCGTCAAACGCATTACTGGAGCCTTCAACTATTAACTCCCCTGCTCTATGAGCCCTTTCAACAATCTCGGAGTCAAACAGGACCTCTCCCGGTCCCTGAGCATAAGCCATAAACTGATCAACGATTCTAAACCCCAGTGAAAGCAGGAAAACAGCCATCTGAGGGAGAGTAAAAGCCTCCCATCCTTTAACCCCAGCAACACCTATTGAGACTGCCGGCTTACCACTATTGGGTCTTCCAATTCCGTACATGTAAGCCATTCCTCTGTCCAACAGCATTTTGAGAATTGCAGGGACTCCAAGAATGTATGTAGGAGCACCCAGCACGAGACCATCATGCTCTGTTATCATTCTGTAAAGCTTCATAGAATCATCCCGATCCTTAAAAATACACTCGGTTCTTTTAACCACACAGTTAATGCATCCCTCGCAGGGCTCAATTTTATAATCTGTGAGTCTCACAAAACTCGTTTCCGCACCCTTTGAGCGCGCACCCATGAGTGCCTCTTTCACAAGAAGCTCAGTATTACCAAACCTCCGTGCACTGACTGAAATACCGAGTACTTTCAATTTTCACTCTCCTTAAATATTTTATTTTTCCTTGGTTTATTGAGACTCTCATCGAGCCTGTAAATTGTTCGGTAAGACTTGCGTACAAACCAGGGCCAGGGTTTTCCACTCTTGTACCATCGCTTTATCCATTTGAGTGTGGAATCCTCGTTTAAATTCCCGGAACCTATTACGACACCCCGTATCCTATAGGCGGGATTTTCTCGAATTCTCTTTAAAACCTGAATCTGCTTCCACTTGGCAATAATTGCGGCAAGTCTGGACTCCAGGTACTCCTCTTCGGATTTGGTCTTGATTATCACTTCCGCGCCCCTCTGCTCAAGACTCTGGGTAAATTCTTTAAACCTTTCAGAAACACCGTAATCATCGATAATAATACGAGAATCTTCCGGAGGGATCCGTCCATCAAAAATTCTCTTGAGTACACGCATGTATGTAACATCAAGGAGCTCATTTAAATTAAAATCGTCAATATCTGCCGGACTTATCCGCTCCTCGACAAAAAAGAAGCGATCACCCATCAGATTTTCAAGATCGGAGTAAAGTTGCTCCCAGAATTCTTCACTTCTCCTCCTTTTGGTTTCAACACTTCCCACAACTTTCTCTATTTTTCCGAAAAGTTCTTTGTGGAACACAACGCCCACGACATGAAGGTAACCGAAAACCTCTCCTTTGCCTGTTTCGTCAACCCCCACACACCACTCTCTCGTCGGTGGTGTGTAGATGAAACCTATGATTTTTTCTATCCTCTCAATTATCCGAGAGACATCGGGATCCTGCGTGGGTGTGGCATACATTGTCCCACTCGTATAATAGGTGATGGTACAATCTTTAATTCTGTATCTCCATACCTCAAAGCTCTGTGGGGTTTCAAGCCTCTCGGCTCCGAGGGAAACAAGCAGGTCCCTTATCTTACTTGCCTTTTCAACATCAATGTTTCTCCAGGTTCTTCCCCTCATAAAGCTTCTTAAAGTCCTCTATTATCTCTTTTATCAACGAATCAGCCTTCTCCTCTGTAGAAACAAGTTTGCCCGACTGCCCTGGACCTCCTTCACTAATCACACCTTCTGAGAGAAGCTCCTCAAGGGCATCAACAACGGGAGGATCAAATTTACCTGACTCCCTCATTGCTCGAATCACTTCTTCCGCCGGTTTTTGTTTCTTAAAGGGTTTAATTATAATCTCATTTTCAAAATGATTGGCAGCCGCGATAACTCTTGCTCCATAAGAAATCTGGTCCCCCTTCAATCCGAGTGGATATCCTGACCCATCCATTGCCTCGTGATGCTGGAAAATCCATTGTGGTATCTTATTACCGCAGGGCAGAGGAATATTCTCCATCATCTCTTTTCCATACAAAACATGCCTTTTGTATGTCTCGTAGTCAACAAGGTCTTCCACCAGCCTGTCCATCGGCTTCACAAGGATTGACGATGGAACACGGATCTTCCCAATGTCATGTAAAATAGCTCCAAGAACGAGGCATCCTCTCCCCTTCACTCTCGTAAACTTTTCAGGATACGCTTTAACAGCCAGTCTGCCCGCAAGGTAGGCGACATTTGCACTGTGTATCTTCAGAGTGGCAGATTTTCCTCCAAGTAGATTCAAAAGTGTCCCCAGCAAACCGGAGGTCATGTTCTGAAGCAAATCAAGGGATTTTGTAAGATCAGTAATGTCTCGAGCGACAATCATTATCTTTGTATGACCCAAAAGCGTAACTCTCTGAAACTTCAATCTGATGTGCCTCAAACGCTCATCCCTGTACACGAAAATAGACGATGAGGACGGTAATTCATAAGTTATCTCCAATAAATTCTCTCCCCTTACAATGGTGTCCCTCAAAGATGTCTCAATCAAGTTGCGAACATTTGTGTTGAAAATATCAACAAACCGTGATCCCACAAGATTTGAAATCCCGAAAACATTTTCAACAACCCTGTTGGAGCGTTCCACGATTCCGTCCCTATTTACCACAAGTATAGCGTCTTCGACATTCTCAAAAATCTGGCGTATGTACTCTTGATTTCTCCTCGACTCAATGTCTTTTTGCACGATACTCAGGTAATCACCTATAACATTGGCAAATTGAGCGAAAATATCCACTTCTTCTTTGTGAATTTGATCAACTTTACAGACAGATGGAATTTTGCTGAAAATCATTGCCTGATCAACATTGTTGGGATCAAACTTGACAAACAGGACGATGTGCCCGAGGATTACCTGTTCAGCCGGAGATTTTATGGGAACAACAAGCATGTACCTGTAGCCAGCATTTCGGAGTTCTCTTCCATAGATTAAATCCTCCCTCTCAAGATCAATGTTACAGATATAGCCTGAAATTTTTTGCCGATTTCTCTTATCAATCACATAGTTTAAAAGTTTTATAACCTGCTCTTCACTTAACACATCACGGATCTGCTGAGAACATTTCAATACATCAAAGTCTGGTGGACTACCGAGTGAAAATATCACTCCGTCAAGAACCTCACTCAGCTTGTCACACACTGCTTGAGCTGCTCTTGATATAAAAATTTGAAAATCAATCTCACTTGGCTTTATGTTTTGGCTGATTTCCTCGTAGATTTTCATCTTCTGGACGATAATGTCATGAACAAACCTTCTCCTGGATTCGTTCAACCTTTCTTCAGACTTCTCTTCAAAGATACATACTAAAAGTCTGGAACCAGAAAACTTTTCTTGAAGAGGATAAAGATAAATGTGAAGGTACTTAAACATTCTGGAAACTTTATCTATCTCAATCCACTTCTCAAATTGCTTTGGACTATTTGTATCAAAGTGACTTTTTATTCTCTGAAGGATATTTCTCTGATTTTTTAACCCGGGTAAATTTTCAAGAGAGGCATTCCTGTATTTATCCAAATCTTTTTCAGGGATTCCAAAAATTCTGAAAAAGCCTTTGTTGAATCGAATAATGTGTCCGTCGTTATCGAGAACAACAATCCCCACATCTGGAGAAGTTCCAATAGTTTTTTCAAGTAGATCAATACTCTTTGTCTCATATCCGAGGATGATCCGTACAATCCGACTACTAATCTCGTTCTTTAACCATGTTATCAAAATCCTTTCTTCGCGGATAAAGTCTACTTCCCTATCCAGACACAGAATACCGAGTAACTGACCATTAAACATGAGCTTCTCTATGTATTTCTTTGTATTGACCGGTGGAAGATTTTTGTTGGGCTCCCTGTCAAAATTCAGGAGGTAACTTATATCAGCTTCAGGATTGAAACATTTATTCTTATCTTCTTCAGATAATTTTGGTCCGTACTTGAGACTGAGCTTTGTCCCATCATCCTCTCTCTGGACCATCAGGGCTGGTGTTTCATCAGTCTCCTCATATTTCAAGTACTTCAAAAAAATAGGTACAAAGACAATAGTTTTAATACCCAAATGAGAAGCAAATTTTCCCAATATCCTTAGTAGTGAATTTAAAAAGTATTTATCCTCAAATTCCCTATCTTCGTAATTTAGTTCGTTAATAAGTTTTTCAAATATCTTCCAAAGCTCCTTCGATGTGATATCGTATGAAATCTCACGGAGCAGAAAGATATAACCGTCAAGACCTCTCTCATTCACACGAATGGGAAAACCATACACGGTTACATCTATGCCATTCGATCCTTCAAAAGAGAGGTTCAGATCACCACTACCGGATTCCAAAAATTCCTCAACATGATCCGCATTCCCCAAAAATTTTCTGAAAAAGTCCACAACAGGAATATTAATGATTCCTGCATCATCAAAATTTTCACCTGCCGGATTTAGTTTTTTCAGGAGAGCCACGAGAAACTCATTAAAGTAAACTATTTTCCCTTTCTTATCGGTGATAATTACAGCATAACCAAGCTTGTCATAAACTGAAAGAATACCCTTAACACGCTCTTTAAGCCTTTCATTTGTCAGCTCATTCATTTTTCCTGTAATTACTTTTCTGATTTTTTCCGCAACATCATCTGTGAGACTCTCGGGATCAATAGAAAATTCAAGATAGGGCAAACTGTCCCCTTTCCCTGAGAGAATAACCGAAAAATTCAATCTACCATCTCTTTCATAAACCTCTTGAATCCTGGATGCGTAATTTTTAATGGTCTCCTTATCAAGAACTATTATCCCTGGTTTGTTCTTTTCAATGACTTCATCCGGAGGCGATATTGTGATGAAGGGGAAAATATTTTTTATAAATGCTATTATCCTCTCTCTATGCTCCTCATTTACAGTGTCAACAGAAAGTCTCAAAAATTTCAACTCCCCCCGTTTAAATTTGTTCTAATTTTAAATCGTTTCAAAATGATGTCAAGAAATACGCATAAATTATCATTATATGCATTAGAACTGACGAGTCAATTTTAGAAATCCTTTGAGAAGCCGCTCAGAAGTATAAGACTTCCATCTTTCTGGATGCCATTGCACGGCAATTACCTTTAATTCCTGATTTTCTATCCCCTCAATTATCTCGTCCTTTAAAGAATAAGCTGAAATTTTCAATGTATCACCCGGTTTCTTGACGCTTTCGTGATGATGACTGTTAACCTCAATAATTTCTTCCCCGATTATTTCATAAAGCATGGTGTCCTTTAAGATCCTGACTTTGTGGATAGTATCCTCTTCGCCTTTTAAATCAGTGTGATCAGAAGTTATAGCGCCAAATTCATCAATATCCTGCCATAAACTGCCTTTAAAAAACACATTAATCAATTGCATACCTCTACAAATTCCGAGCACCGGAATTTTTCTCTTCAGAGCCTTTTCAAGTGCAAGAAACTCAAACTCATCTCTTTTATCGGAGACCTCAATTGTTCTAACATTTTCTTCACCATAAGTTTTTGCATTCAGGTCTCCACCACCGGAAAGTATCAAAGCGTCAATATCAACTACAAGGTCCTCTTTTTCACTGAGAGGCACCGAATCTGCCACCTCTCTTACCCAATCGAAATAGTTATGATACTTCCCAGTTACCTTCCATTTATCTGGAACTGTTATACCGATTCGCATAATGCATAAATATAAATTTCAAAGGCGGACCTTTCCAGCCCCCTACTTAAAAAGTTTTGATAAATGAAAATATTTTCAATCTTTTTAATTTTAGATTTAAGTCAATTGTGATAGTTGATGATTTTGCAAAGTTTCAATAAAATTTTAAAAATATCATCTTTTACAAGGAGGTAAAGAAATGAAGCTTAAGCAAAAACTGGCTGAACTCGTCCCTCAATGGAGGGCTGAGATCACCGAGATTAGAAAAAAGTATGGAAACAAGAAGCTCATGGACGACACCGTAGCTCATGTCTACGGTGGCATGAGGGGCCTTAAAGCCCTCGTCTGTGACACTTCTGAAGTCTTCCCCATGGAAGGCGTGAAATTCAGAGGATACACCATCCCTGAGGTAAGGAAACTTCTCCCAAAAGCAAAGCCTGATGGCGAACCACTCCCTGAAGGTATCTGGTATCTCCTCCTCACCGGTGAAATTCCCACAGAGGAAGATGTCAAAGAAATCACTGAAGAATTCCACAAAAGAGCAGAGGTTCCTGATTATGTATTCAAAGTTATCGACTCCCTGCCAAAAGAAACCCACCCCATGGTCCAATTCTCCATCGGTATCCTTGCCAATGAAAATGACTCTGTATTCAGGAAAAGATACGAAGAAGGAATGACAAAAACTGAGTACTGGGATGCAACTTTTGAAGATGCATTAACACTTCTTGCGAGACTCCCTGTCGTGGCTGCATACATATACAGAAGAACATACAAGGGCGACACAAAACTTGATTACAGAAAAGACCTTGACTGGGCAGCCAATTTTGGTCACATGCTCGGTATAGATAATGAAGAATTTTACGAGCTCATGAGACTTTATCTGGTCCTTCACGCTGACCACGAGGGTGGAAATGTTAGTGCTCATACAAACCTCGTTGTAAATTCTGCACTTTCAGACCTCTTTTACTCTGTATCAGCAGCCATGAATGGACTCGCCGGTCCACTCCATGGCCTTGCCAACCAGGAAACCCTGAGATGGATACAGGCTTTGAGAAGTAAGTTCGGCGGAATCCCGACCAAAGAGCAGCTCGAACAGTTTGTATGGGATACTCTTAACAGTGGTCAGGTAATTCCGGGCTACGGACATGCTGTTTTGAGAGTTACTGACCCGAGATACACAGCAGAAAGAGAATTTGCGCTCAAATACATGCCAGATGACGAATTGTTCAAGATTGTCAGCCTGCTGTATGAAGTTGTGCCACCAATCCTCAAACAGCTTGGAAAGGTCAAGGATCCATGGCCCAATGTTGATGCCCATTCTGGTGTTCTTCTCTGGCACTACGGCGTAAGGGAATATGACTTTTATACAGTTTTCTTTGGCGTTTCCAGGGCAATGGGTCTAACAGCACAGGCAGTAATTTCAAGAGCCTACGGCTTACCAATTGAGAGACCCAAGTCCATAACGACCAGATGGTTGAAGGAGAACCTCGATAAACTACCTGACGCAGAGGGATAAATTAGATGAAAAGTGGGGGCGGCGCCGAAGGCGCCGCCCCCACTTTTATTTTTTAAAATCCATCTCACCAACACCAAAACACGGGAATTTATATTTCACTTAATTTCTATTCATTGAAGTTCTCACTTCGATCTTGTTATAATTTTGTCAATTTATGATTTTATTTTTACTCTTGACCATAACTTTAGATACTCTCAGGTATCCATTTGCTGCTGGTGTGCTTGAATTTCCCCATGATGAAGGTGCACATTACGCTGACACGGTAACCTCTGAATGGTGGTACATCAATATGGATCTTATAAGTTCTGACGGGGATAGTTTTGGTGTAATGCTTACTCATTTCAGAAAACCCGCCATTGCAAGAATATTTAATATTTCAACGCGGGATAGTTTCTATTCCAATGTTAATATCTTTGGCTCACTTATTGCCGACACGGGGCATACATATTTAGTTTACAGAAATCTATATGGAACCGTTGTGGATACAAACAAATGGACATATCCTGAGACTGGAATTCCCTTTTCCTACTATGTGAAAGTTCATGATAATCAAATTGGAGTCTCATGTTCTTTATACTTGAGAGCATTTGACTATCCTTTTGCTATTGACAGTACAGGTGTTGTGTTGCTCGGAGACAGCTCAAATATCAGTTATTATTATGCTATTCCATTTTTAAATGTTAACGGCGAATTAACAATTGGTTGCGAAACCCATACAGTCAGTGGTCTCGCATGGATTGATCGACAGTGGGGACCTTTTTATGTTACACCTGAAGGTGGTTACGAATGGTTTTCAACCGTGATTAACCAGAACAGAAATTGGGTTGGTATCCAGATCTGGAATCTATTCTCAGGAGATTCGGTGCCGCAATCTCCAGCATTCAGACACCTCAACTTATTTGTTCACAGTCCGGATACTTCTTTACAAATTTACACATCAAACTTTTCTATTGAGAGACTCGGATACATATACGACCCAGTAAGCCAGAAATATTTTTCAAGGGGATGGAGGGTTGTCTGGCAAAACGGCAGAGACTTGGTATTCTATGAGACTTTTCCGGAAATTGAAAATCAGATAACCACATTTATTAGAAGCAGGTTCTACGAAGGCATAACATGGATATCCAGGGGATTCATAAGGATCGGAAATGCTGTATTAATCAATGAAATAGAAAGAGGCTATGGATTTGCGGAACTTGTTCAAAAGTACAACCAAAGTATAATTCCGCCAGAACCACCGGATTTCATAGGATTTATTCATGAGCCAACGCCCGACAGCATAAGAGCAGTATGGCACCCATCCGTTGAAGGAACTTATCATGTAGCGGGTTATCGAGTCTATCTGCTTGATCCGAACAACCTAAACACAATAATAGGGTGTCAAACTGTTGAAGACACTTTTATAATCCTGCCTGCTGATTCTCAAATTGCCATAATGTTATCAGCCTTTGACTCAGCGTCAGCTGTTAACGGGAGTGATCTCGCCGGTCCCTTTGTCTTTACTGGTATTCAAGAAAGCTCACCGAATTCTTATCCTTTAGAAACGATGATACTGCCTGCAGGGGTAAAGATACTCATTCATACACCTGGGGTATGGGAGGCCCAGATACTTCAACCTGATGGGAGAACAGTGGATAAAATTAACGGAGAAGGCGAAACAGAGTTTAAAGTAAACTTAGAACCAGGGGTTTACTTTGTGATTTTTAAAAACAACAGCATTAGAAAAACCAGCAGATTTGTAGTCGTTCGGTGATGAAAATCCTCGCCGATACTTGAACTTGTTTAATCCACAAGCTTATGGATTGTCAAAGTTTTCATCTGACCAGCAGAATTCAAAGAAGGCACAGGATTTGCAGTAACGGGTCTTTCTCACAGGAGGCGGCTCATCCCTCATTAAAATTGGTGTCATCCTATCAAGAATTTTCTCAATTTCTCTCTCAAGATCTTCTGTAAGTTTTACCCTTTCGGTTTTCCTCTCCTTCGGAAAGAGTAAAATTCCTTCAAATTCCAGCCCTTTCTCTTTTTTAAGATAGTAAAGGTAATAAGCGAGCTGGAGTCGCGCAGCTTCAAGGTGGCGTGAGGACTTTTTCACCTCAGCCACAAGCTCTCCCCTGAAAAGATCAATTTTCAGGAGCTGATCAACAAAAATCTCCTTCCTATCCCTCTGATACGATCTTTCATGAACAAGTCTGCCAAGATCAAGATACGGATTCTCTTTATCAGACGAGAGTCCATGGTGATAAAGCCACGCCTCTCGTGGACACACCTGAAAAGAATAAAATACTGTGGCATTTATTCTCATACTAACTCCATAATCGTATTTGCAAGATACACTGGAACAAAAATAAACCTTGCCCCATTCTTTTCAATTGAACTCACATTACCTCGATAAACAATGAATGCAAATTTACTTCCGTATTTTTTTGTAAAACTAATGAGAGATTTGCCGGGATTTGTTCTCGAAGCGGATTTGACCTCAATTGGGACCAACCTACCGTTCTTTTCAACTACGAAATCGACCTCTGCTCCCCCTTTTGTCCTCCAGAATTTAAGCTCAAGTCCCGATTTAATCAATTCAGATGCGACAAGATTTTCAATTAGTTGTCCTGAATCCACACGCTCTGTGATATCTTTGAAATCATTTATTAAAGCATTTCTTATCCCATTGTCGAGGAAAAAAATCTTTGGATTTTTAACGATCTCCGTCCGCCTGTTTTTATAAAAAGGTTTAGAAAGTCTAATCATATAGGTTTCTTCAAGAATGGATATATATTTTTTAACTGACCTCAAAGGGAGTTCTGACAAGCTTGAAAGTTCTGAATAATTGACAAGACTACTTATCTGGAGAGAAACAGCTTTCATAAGTTTGTTAAAAGAGTATTCATTTGAGAGTCTAAAAAATCCCCTGATATCCTTTAAAAGATACGTTGTTACGAGATTTTTCAGTACCACCACTTTCTCTTCTTTTTTTCTGGATACTACGACCCGTGGAAAGCCGCCGAAGACCGCAAATTCGTCAAAACTTCTCAATAATTTCTCATGTATGGGTGAAGGAACAGGCTCCAAATTTAAGAGTTTCTCACGGGCAATATCATACTCTTTTTCAGCTTTGTATCTAAAAAATTCGGTAAGGTTAAAGGGGAATAGATCAAAAACAAAGATTCTTCCGACGAGACTACCAGGTAGTTTAAAAGTGAGATCAAGATTGGAGGATCCGGAAACGAAGAATTTTTTCCTGTAAGTGTCGTAAAGGTACTTGAGATTCTTCCCACCGAGGCTTGCATTCTGAAATTCATCAAAGAAGACGAAATCATTGTTTTCAACATACAACCTACCGAATGTTTTAACATCTTCATCGAACAATCCATAAATTTCCGGGTCTTCAAAGTCAAGGAAGATCTTACTACCTCCAATTTGATCAAAGATTCTCCTCATGAGAGTGGTTTTACCTACCTGTCTTGCACCAAGCAGAGCGATAATTTCAGGTGTTCCGATGAATTTAAGGATTTTCTTTTCCAGCTCTCTCTCAACATACACCATAACCCTACTATTTTAACACACATTGCAAAAATAGCAAGGTTAATTCAAACAACACCACACAAACCAACAGCTCAAAATCGTAAAGCTGGACTTGATATTCACCAAATTTCTATATCAACAGTATTTTTATCATCTGGTTTCAACAAGCCTTTATTAGAATCATACTCAAAATGGGCCATCGGATAACCAATGTCTTCAATCGAGGTAAACTTTTCAGGCCATGCTTTTACCCAATATCCGTGCACTGGCACTGTTAATTCTACCAATCTCCATCTTTCACCATTTTCAAGTAGTTTATAAGCTTCATCCGTAAATTGTTCAGGAATAACATCTATAGAGAATATGCCCTTTCTCGTAACAAATTTGGTTCTAAACTCTTCGTCGCCAAGATCTATCGTAAAGTTTCCCAAATGCTCTCTAATCTCTTTAATGCTTCTTCTACCACTTTCTAACTCCGAGTTAAATTCACCCCTCGACGAAATATAAGCATACAATTCCTCAGTTGCATGGACAAAATCCAACTCTTCCGGTATTTCCGGGAGATTCCCTAAAATATGCTTACTAACATTAATAATTTCTTCACCATAAACTTTTACTGATGGTTCATCGAGCTCCGTAAAAATCACAATATCAGCTGGTGGCTTTTCTCCTTTTCTATTCACTCGTCCCATCCTTTGAATAAGGGCATCCACCGGAGCAAGTTCCGTAAAAAGGACATCATAGGAAATATCGAGGCTAACTTCAACTATTTGTGTTGAAATCAAAATTGTGCCCCTCTTAGCTCTTATAGCAAGATTTTCTCTATTTAATCTGTCTCGATAAATAAATCTGGAATGTAGCAATAGGGTATTTCCCCATCTCGCCTTGATTTCGTCAAAAAGCTCCTGAGCTTTATTAACGGTATTCGTGATGATTAGAACTCTTCCACCAGATTTAGCGATGTCTATAGCCTCTCCAACGCAACTCTCAATGGGAAGTTTTTCAAGTTTAATCTTATACCTTCTCCTTGACCAAAAATCATCATCAGCGATCACGAGATTTTCTGAACCAAACAATTCAAGCAATACATTGGGCAAGGTAGCACTTGCAAGAGCAACTTTTTCCAGCCGAAAACTGTCCAAAACATATTTTAAAATTCCAAGTGTATACGGTTCATAAGTGTGTATTTCATCAATTATTATTGCTGCCTTGCTGGATAAGGTCTGGCGTTCTTCCCAGTGTCTTCCATTCATAAACCCCATGAGAAATTGATCCAGTGTTGCCACGACCACTGGTTTTGCGAAAACAGAAGCAAACAACTTGTAATCAAGTGGCGGTTCATCTTCCAGCTGTTTACTTTTCCACTTTTTCATTAATACATATTTGGCACGGCCATGGGATATACCAACATTTTCGTCTCCGTAAATTCTTGATAATCTTCTCCACATTGCATTTGCAGTCGCTTGGGTTGGAAGGAGATATATGATTCTTTTTGAATCACCAGCCCATAGTAGCAATGCCTCTGTTTTGCCGGATCCTGTCGGTGCTCTAAGTCTCAAGTTTTCACCACCAATTTCTGCTGCTTTTAGCTGAAAATCTCGCAATTCAAACCTGTTTTTAACAAATTTTTTTAATTTTTGGGATCCATCTTTTAGAAACAAAATAGCAGGATCATCGAACTTACCTGAGGCAAGCCAGTCAGCAAGATGGAGAACCGTTTTTACAGAAGCAAAAAGGCTGGATGGTATCTCCTGAAATTTGTTTAAAAGAGTCTTGGCACTCGCATGAATTAAATCAGATGGGTTACCCAATTTTATCCCAAGATTAAAAACTTCCTTACTGTCAACATTCACATCACAAACCGAAAAAATCTCATCGAGCAGCTGAGGTAATTTTTCACTATATCGTGGAGCGGTCCATCCCTCATACATATAGGCAGACAGAGGCGAATGATGAGATAGAACTGCACCAGAAGCAGCAAAAGGCTCGCCAAATAAAATGTTCTCCGTAATTAACACAAATGGGAGCGAAGCAAGTGCATGCGGATAGGATTTTTTTGATTCCCCTTTTATATATTTCTGGAAACTCTCCGTGGCCTTACCAATATCGTGCATTAAACATGCAAGTAGTGCTCTATCAGCCGTGGTACTTTCAAGTTCCAACTCTTTAACAAGAGCTTTACCTAATCTGTAAACTTCAATTAAATGTTCTAAAAGAGTCTTGTCCGGTTTCGCTAACAGTTCACCCATGTAAAGTTTCTTCCATCTACCGAATATACTTCTCTAACGCCATCCTTTACATTTACTTGTAACGAGTAGGGAAGAAAAGTTAGTGTTTTTTTAGCAGTAGGTGTCCTGTAACCCTTTTTGACTTTAAAACCGACTGGAAGGTTCTCAACAACTGCTGGTTCAATTTTTATAGGATTATCCTTTTTCAGAGAGGGCAACTCAATCTCCATTTCGCGGATGTCTCCCGGGATAATCGTTCCATAGAAGACCGGTTCTCCATGCTTCACATTGATTTCAGATATGTCGACAATCTCTATCAACTCATCTTCTCTACCCAGTGATAGCGGATATGCCGGTTCTTTAAAAGCTTTCTGAAGAAGATTAACAATATCATCATCTCCGGCGTATATCAAAGAATACTCAACATTGAAAAGAAGCTCCCTGAAATAAGGAGATCTCTGCTCTATTCTACCGTTTTTTACTTTGAGAATGGTAATCATATCCTTTGCTCTACCTGGCTCAGAATTCATAAGTGCTGAAACCTTAATATTTCTCAATGGTTTCCACTTTTTATCATTCCATATTTCGAAATCCGACAAACCAATGGCAGCACCAGCTAATCCAATCATTGTTGTTGGGGGCGGAAGAGGTAATGTCCTTTGAAAATTTAAATCGAGAGGTCTTCTAAAAGAGACCTGTGGTGCCTTGACTTCAATTTTAAGGACCCTCATGATTATTCGCCAATTTTTTCTTTTACACTATTAATGGCATTATTTACTGAATCAATCTTACCGAAACTGGACAGCTTATCTTTAATATCAGTTTCATTTTCAAAGAAGCCAGGCTCCACACCAAATATTAGTTCGGTGTATTTTTCATCAAATTTTTTAATAGCTTCAACAATCGGAGATACATCAAGAATGAATCCCTCATCGAATCCAACTTTAAGAGCCTCAAGAAACACTGGATGCTTTACTTTGAGAAACATAGCAACAAAGAATTTAGGAGATAAATCTGTAAGCATTCTCGCACTTCGTCCACCGCCCCACAGAAATTTCAAGGCTTCATGGAAATCTTGTACTCTTTTAATTTTCTCTTCAGCATTCAGCTTAAAAGCCCATCTATTTTTACCCCATTTCTCCTCCGGTAAATCAATTTTCTCACAGTTATCTGGAACACTCTGTATCTTCGCCCCCACTTCCTGATCAAGATAAAACCCGATTCTATCAAGTTCTATGAGAATGTTACCTTTAAAAAGATTATTATAGACTTCAGTTTCAAACATGTTTCCACCAGCCTCCATACTTTTCCCGAACTTCTCAAACGAACGTGTTCCCAGGTCTCTATCACCCTGAAATCTGAAAAGGCCAATTAGAGATGAGACTCTAACAGGAGAGGTCCTACGTCTGTTCTGTTTTGTATCCATGTAGCCAAAAAGATCTTCATCTATGTATTTCCATGGTTCAACAGGGGGAACCACTTCCTGACCCGAAACATCAGCAAAAGGTTCTGATAGCTGCCACCCAAGGTCTTCGAGTCTATCACGTAACATTCTTCTAATTGCCTGCCCTGAGATGTAAGGGATCATGCTCCCATCGGGAAGCGTAACCTTTTTTGCAACCATAACATTCCCTTCGGTATGTGATGCATTCACATTACCAAGGGAAACTTTTGTAAGATAACCAATGGCAACTGCTTTATTCATGACTCAACCTCCTCTGTTCTATTTTTCGACTGCTGTCCCCTTAGATAGGCATTCATAGAGTAAATTGATAACAAAGTTTTTACTCTTAACCATGGACTTCCACTTATTTTTTCTCCCTTTTCGATTTTCACAATGTCCTCAGGTATTGTCAATTCCAGTCTAAACTGAATATCATTCAAAACTTTAAAGAAATCATCAGGATTTTTTGCATTTCTCAGAGCGTAAAGTAACCCCATTTCGTTCTTCTCACTGGCTGCATAACCAAGGTTATGCCCAAATCCCTTCAACACATTTAGTAATTTTTCGTCCATTTTTATTACCTCCTTCCAATAAAGTTCAAAAATATCGAGACTCCCGAAATACAAAGGCCCTGGATGTTCACTTCTTGCTTTAGCATCAAACAAAAATTCTTCGATAAAGGTTGATGGATCTCTTAAATCCAAGATAGCCCAAGAAATTTTTTCTCTCCAGATCGTGTTATAATTCCTCCCTTCCTTAACCCAGAACTGTTCTAAACATCTTTTTACAATATCATGAGGTTTTCCCTCAGCATCGCTAAAAAGATTTATCCAACCTGAGTAAAGTCTGTAAAGTGTTTTAAATTCAGAAAATTCTGTCATTGTATCCATGTTAAACGCTCTTCCAGGACTCCCTGAAAACGCAAAAAGGGCAAGAGGCTTCTCTTCTATGGACTCCCCAAGAATCTCCTCCAGTAACTTCCTACCTTCTTCAGAAAGAATCCGCTCCTGTGATTTCAGCTCTCTAAATAGCCTTAAAAGTAAACCGAGCATCGTTTCATGTAAGTAACTTCCCGAAAACTCGACTGAAATGTTCCCTCCCTTCCCTGAGTTTTCATATTCAAGAGGTTTAAAAACTGTATTCCTTAATCTATACATTGTTTGAAGGTCAGAATAGAATATAAAAATGTGAAGTTTATCGTTACCCTGACTTTTCCACAACCAGCCAAGATACCCTGCAAGTCCAGAGAGAGCACATCTTGGGCAAAGTTTTGTCCCCTGTTTCAATCCAGAATAGAAATTGGAAAATCTGCTGGGTTCCACGGCAAAAGGGAACATCCACATTTTGGCATCAGTTGTCTCACTTACACTGCCACATATATCACAAACATCTTTATTTTTGCTGAATTTCAATTGGAGATTGTACTGCGGAGGATGTAAGAAATATATTTTGTCACCGATTTTCCTCTTATCTGCGCGTGGTGTGGACTTTATAAAAAGATTGGAAGGATATTTCCAATTCTTCTTTTTGTACTCTCTTATTTCTTTCTTTTCACTGTCATAGTACTCACCTAAATTTCCGGTTTCAATTACAAGATTATCTATAAGTTTATCAAGTACTTCCTCAATTTCAAATTCCCCCTCGCCGAATAGATCGTACAATACAACCAATCCATTATCAACCCAAAAATTCCATGTTGGATGTTTCAAGTCAATCTGGACTTTCATGAAATATACCTCCAATAGAAATGGTTACCACATCTTCAAAATTTTTGAGATTTTTGACACCCTCCTGCCTTTTCATTATTTAATCTCCTGCTTTTCGTATTTTAAAGGAGTAGAGTGGAGATTTTCAATTGTTTGTTCGGTATAAGTCAATTATTTTCCAGAGTTGAGTTTTAAAAATGTGTTACTAAACGGTGAGAACCACCTTCTCATCTCACAAGTTTACAATGGAAGTAGCATCTCAGGAGGATAAATATTTTATTCCTCTTACAATTCTTCCCCAATGAGTTTTCTCAATTCCTCGAGATTACCCAAAAGCCGGGATTCATCATACTGGCTCAGTTCCTTCAGAACCCAGCTGGCAAGAAGTGCCGTCCTCACCTGATTCCATCTTTCAAGTAACTCCGGATAAAAACCGAGGACACGTTTCACCTGTCTTATTGGATTCTTTCTCTGAAGAGCGTTGCTTAACCTCTTTTTGACTCTCTCGTCCTCAACGCTCTCAATGAACCTTTCCATCTCTTCAAGAATCAACGATTCTGGAATTCCTTGAATCCCAACAATATGCTCCAGATTCACAAATTCATCCTCTTCGGGCCGAAAGGAAGAAACTACAGTAAATCCACCTGTCTTCAAATTTAGCAATATCATTTTTGTAAATCTATCTTCGACAAATTCGAGAAGTAGCTCCCAATCAACAATCGGCATACCTTTTTACCTCCAGCTGGTTCCTAAGTTTACTTGATTATACCCCGATGCACAACCTCATTTTAACCCACTCAGGAACAATCTTTTCTTCAGGTGTAAAATA
>CAZNDM010000014.1:0-11204 GCA_964571845.1 uncultured bacterium
CACATTTTCCAAACTTCTTCCCATTCCATGGGGGATCGTCCTTAATACCCCTCCCCCGCAAAGCTCTGCTTTGCGGGGGAGAATAAAGGAGGGGGCAGAAAAAGCAGATTTGACAGGGAAAAGCAGAAGGAGGTTTTCTTGCCCTCCCCTCAATCCCCTCCCACTTCGTGGGAGGGGAGTTTGTAGGTGATCCCCTCTCGCAAGGTGGGAGGGGAGGTTGGGGCGACCCCTCCCGCAAGCGGAAGGAGAGTTTGGGTGTGACCACTTCGGCAAAGTGAGAGGGGGGACGGGTGGGAACTCACCCACAACGAGAGAGGCTGCAGGAATGGATCACCTTTCAACTCCTTCCCCACTTCGTGGGGAGATACCCTCAAACCCCTCCCCCGAACCTCGTAGAGGTTTGGGGGAGGATTAAGGAGGGGGCAGAAAAGCAGATTTGACAGGGAAAAGCAGAAGGAGGTTTTACTGCCCTCCCCTTAATCCCCTCCCACTTCGTGGGAGGGGAGATTGTGGGTGATCCCCTCCCGCAAGGCAGGAGGGGAGGTTGGTAGTGACCCCTCCCGCAAGCAGGAGGGCAGTTTGGGTGTGACCTCTCCTGCAAAGAGTGAGGGGGGATGGTGGGTATTGCCTCCCACTTCGTGGGAGGGGAGTTTGTTAATAAATAACCTTCACCATCGAAATTGTCGTATTTTGACAGTATGGCATGGATTGCAATAACATAAATTAAAAGGAGGTAAATCGATGAGGATGTTGCTGGCACTTGTAATTGTAGGTATATCAGGGCTTTACGCCCAGTCACCGCACACCTGGACACAGGCTGCCACTGACGGACCCAATGACTACCTGTATGCGGACTCATCTTTCAACCAGTTTGTAAGAGACATGTATGTGGGAAGTGACCTCGACCAGGATGGTTTACCTGAAATAATCCTTTCAGACTACAAGGACGGTGGAAGAATTCACGTGTTTGAAGTGGTGGGAAACGATTCGATTCAGGAGGTATGGACATTCCTTGGAGGTACAGGAAATCCCACTTCACAGCCAGCGAGAAGCGTTACAGTAGGAGATCTCGATGGTGATGGTAAAGGTGAGATAATCGTCGCAATGACAGGAAATTCTGGCGATACCCTCATTGACCATGTTGGTCTCTGGGTCTTCGAATGGGATGGTGTTACAGGAAGCGACAATTATGGAAACAACGGACAGCCGAGTGAAAGATACATTGATTTCTTGAGGGAACCTGATGGAACCCTGCCAGATAGGGTCAGATCAGAAGACATTGCTGTTGGCGATTTCGACGGCGATGGGACTCAGGAAGTCCTCTGGGTTAACAATGCCTCCACCGTGTTTGACAATGCCTATATTTTTTCAATAATTGGAGACATCGGGACAGGGTTTACATCTGTAGCGGTGGAAAAGGTTTTCAGGCGAACCGATTATGGTTTCGGCGGGAGCACAAACGGAGCTTACGGTCCCATGGATCTTGACGGAGATGGTAATCCCGAAGGAGTTATCGGAGTGTGGAATGGAGGTGCATTTGCAATATTCGAGGCGGAAGCCCCAGACAGCTATGCCCTCAAATACTATGTTGAAGGACTCGATAGCTCCGATCTTTTCCCATGCAACAAAATTTCAGCTATTTATGACTACGATAACGACGGCAAAGATGAATTCTTCTTCTCCGGTGAATACCCGGGAAGCTACAGCCCCTATTTTGCAAGTGGCGTTTACATCGTAAATGTTAACGGATCTGACATTGATTCCAGCACCGTTGAGATTGATACGCTGCCCATTGATAACACTCAATTCGGTCTTGACGGTTTGTCTGTCGGAGATGTTGACAATGACGGAAAATTTGAAATTTATGCACTTTTTTCAATCAACCGTTCAGCAATCTCTGCAGAGTTTCAGGGTGGAGATGTGACGAATCCCGACGATTACAATGTGGATTTCATTCTGCCTGAGATATTCGCATACGCGGAGACCACCATTGTTGGAACAGATACGGTTCTTTACTTCTTCGAACCATCAATTGTTATAAAACCCGGAGATGACCTCGATAACGACGGAAATAAGGAAGTTGTCTTCGAAGTTTATGAGGGGACGAATAATTACAACTATCCATACCTGCCATGGGCAGAAGGATTTTTGAGGATAGCCGAATATACGCCTACGGGTGTCGAAGAGTGGGTTGTTCTTCCACCTCGTGGAACAAAACCCGAAATAACCCGCATTGCACCTGATCCGGTTAAAGACTTTGCAAATATTGAGTTCTCCCTGCCCGCAAATTCCCCTGTCACGGTCAGGGTCTATGATATTTCAGGTAGAGTGGTAACAACGCTGTTTAGTGGTAATCTTGCAGCCGGGAGACACACACTCAGATGGGATGCAAGAGATAGAGACGGAATGCCTCTTTCGTCCGGTGTCTATATCATTAAGCTCGACAGCGAAGCAGGGTCTGCAACAAGGAAGGTTATGGTATTGAAGTAAAATAAAAAGAGGGGGGCGGGGGAGCCAAAGGCTCCCCCGCCCCCCTCTTTTAATCTTTTTTTAATCTTCCTGAACCACAGTCCTCTTTGGTGGCTTTTTCACACCCGGTCTTGGATGTGCAGGAATAACTCCAGCTCCTCTTCTCTTCTTCTTAAGTCCAAGCCTGTACTTCAATATTAATCCCTTTAATAGCTGAATAGCCTTTGCAGGATCCACACCTTTCGGACAAACTTCAGAACATGCCCCTGCATAATGGCATCTCCAGCATCCGTGCGGATCATCAACAACCATGACTCTTTGTTCAAATCCCTCATCCCTCGTGTCAACTGAGTACCTGTAAGCCTGAGTTAATGCCTGAGGCCCAAGATATTCAGGATCTGATGCAACAGTGGGACAGGCAGCATAACAGAGACTACATTTTATGCAGAAAGAGAACTGGGAATAATACTCATGCTCCTCCGGTGTCTGATAATACTCTCCAATGGGATTTTCCTGCTCTTTGACATCCTGTCTTATGAGATAAGGTTTGATCTTTTTGTGTTTCTCAAAAAACGGTGTGGAATCAGGAACGAGGTCCCTGATATTGTCGAGATTGGGAAGTGGAGCTATCTCTATAACATCGGACCCGAGCTCAAGAATCTGTGTCATACAGGCCATTCTCGGTTTTCCATTGATGAACATTCCACAAGAACCGCATATACCCATACGGCAGGAGTAACGGAAGTTAATTGTTCCGTCAAGATCTTCTTTGACATAGAGCAGTCCATCGAGAACGGTCATTCCACGCCAGACCGGAACCTCGTATTCTGCGTAATAAGGTTTGTTGTCTTTCTCAGGGTCAAATTTCTTGACCTTAAATGTTACCTTTTTTACGATCTCGTCACTTAAAACTTCCTTAATCTGAATTTCCTTCTGTGCCATTTATCAAATCCTCCTATGCCATGATTCCGTAATAAATGAAGAACACAAGACCACCGAGGAAAAGGATCCAGGAGATAACCTTCTCGACTCCGCGTCCAAGGTTGATTTCAAGCAGTACGGATCTCAGTCCGAAAAGTCCGTGATATAGGGCGACAAAAAGCAGGGCTTTGTAGGCGAAACTTGAGAGATCAGGAAAACTTGCGAAAGTCCCAAGATGCTGGGCTGAGATGTGAAGACCCAGCAGGGCGAAAATCAAAATCCCTGTTACTATTTGAAAAAGCCAGAGAATGGATTCCTTCATTTTCAACCTCCTTTGGCAAATCCAATGATGGCGAGGATAATGTAAACTGCACTAAATCCCATGAGAATCCAGAAAAGCGGACGCGTTTTAACAAGACTTTCAGGCACATAGGGGAATGACGGCAGAGTGGGTCTTCCAACGCCAAAACCGAGCTCTGTTATAATCAGCCTTATTCCGTTCATTGCGTGATAGATAAAGGCGAGAACAACAATGAGTTCCCACCACGCCATCCAGGGTCCCTGATGAATGATGTGGGCTATGAGGTAAAAAACGATAATGAGACCGGTGATTCGATGAAGGAAATAGGCTTTCTTTTCAAGTCCATACTTCCCACCGGTCCACCAGCCCTTTATACCAATTCTGTTTGGGCGTGCTTTCTTTGCCATGTAAAAAACCTCCTAATATTTTCTCTCCACCGGTTTCCAGGCAATTATTTTAACGGGGATGTATTCGAGCCTGGGTCCCTCCTCCGTGTAATAAGCAAGTGTGTGCTTGAGGAAGTTTTCGTCGTCTCTCTTAGGATAATCCCTGCGCGCGTGCGCTCCTCTCGATTCCTTTCTGTGATAGGCGGAAACTGCGACCACCTCCGCCACATCAAGCATATTCCTGAGCTCAAGGGCATTGATAAGCTGGGAGTTGTAAACTCTGCTGGTATCATCCACCTTGATTTCCTTGTAACGCTCTTTTAGCTCGCGGATTTTCTCAATTGCCTTCTTGAGTCCTTCCTCGTCTCTGAAGATGTAAACATATTTGTCCATGGTCTCGCGAAGCTCTTTTCTGATCTTGTAAAGGTTCTCTTTCCCTTTCTTGCCGCGCATGAATTCCATAACAAATTTCTCTTCCTCATCAACATCCTTGCGAGGAATTTCAGGGAACGCCTCACCTTCTTCTTTCATCACATATCTTGCAGCTGCGTCACCTGTAAATCTGCCATAGGCACTACATTCAGCAGTCGAGTTGGTCCCAAGCCTGTTTGCACCGTGTATGGATACACACGCATTTTCACCGGCTGCCCAGATGTTTGGATGATTCGGGCTCTTACCGTTTATATCAACATGGATTCCACCCATCAGGTAATGGGCAACGGGTCTCACAGGGATAGGCTCTTCAATGGGATCAACACCGATGTATCTCATCGTGACCTCACGAATGAGATGCAACCTCTCGTTAATCCTTCTTGCTCCAAGATGTCTGAGATCAAGGAAAACATAGTCGAGGCCGTGTGGTCCTTTCACACCTCTACCCTCAAGGATCTCCGTGTACATGGAGCGTGAGACGATATCTCTCGGTGCAAGCTCCATCATCCCGGGCGCATATTTTGCCATAAACCTTTCACCGTACTTGTTGAGTAGATATCCGCCTTCACCTCTTGCTGCTTCTGAGAGGAGAATTCCACTTGGTACCAGACCTGTGGGATGGAACTGAATAAATTCCATGTCCTTGAGAGGAAGGCCGGCACGGTATGCCATGGCAAGACCATCGCCTGTAACTGTATGAGAGAATGTTGTAAATGAATAAATTCTACCGGTTCCACCGGTGGCGAGGATGAGGGCTTTGCCCCTGAAGAAATAGAACTCGCCGGTGGAGGCATCGAAGGCTGTAAAGCCTACAAATTTACCATCCTTTATAAAGATTTTCGTGACAAAGAACTCATCGTATCTTGACCAGTTGTCCCATTTCAGGAGAGTATCGTACAGGGTCTGCATCTCAAAGAAACCGGTTTTGTCAGCGGCGAATGTTGCGCGCGGATATGAGTGTCCACCGAACGGGCGCTGGTTGATCTTTCCATCCGCTCTTCTTGACCATGGGATTCCCCAGTGATCATAGAGGAGGATTTCTTCTGGCATGGCTTCAACGAATTTGAAGACAGCGTCCTGATCAGCGAGGAAATCACTACCTTTGACAGTATCCCAGGCGTGGAGCTCGAAGCTGTCGCCCTCCTCCGGCCGCAGAACAGCAGCTGTTCCACCTTCTGCACACACGGAGTGGGATCTCATAAGCTGGACTTTCGTAACTATACCGACATTAACTTTACCCCTGGAGACACGGAGGACCTCCAGGGCAGCTCTCAGTCCAGCTATACCACTTCCTAATACCAAGACATCATGATCTATAACCTGTGCCACTTCAAACCTCCAAGTTATTGATTTTTCAAGATTTTAATGAAATCTGGCACCAACTGTCAATGAAAAAACCTCAATTTTGAATAGGTATTCATTAGAAAATCTTAAAAATCCTCCACCCCTAAATTTCGAAATGCTAATCGGAAATTTTCTTTGTCCCGAACTATTCAGGCACATTGTGTACTGATTGTGAAAAATAAACTATTGGTGGCTATTTTTCACAAAGTTCTGCCCCCTGCAGTATCATTTCAGGCGATCACTTTCATGAACTCGTTGTCATCCATTTGATGGATTTTTCACTATCCAAGCGATAAAATACATGTGGGAGGTGAGACCATGACAGGAATCTTAATTGCTCTTGCCCTTACATTCGTACATCCTGAGAGTGTTTTACCCGTTGATGGTAAGGTGTATGTTTCAGATATAGGCAGATTTGGTGCAGGTGATGGTGCTATCCTGACCATTGACGGAGATACTGTCTCGGGAACACTTGTTGATCCCAAGGGGCTTGCATACTACAAAGGCAGGATTTTTGTCACAGATGTCATCCGAATCTGGGCAATTAAAGAAAATGGGGGTAAAGAGGAATTTGTCCCACCATCTGCTTTTAAACCCGGAGCAAAATTTTTAAATGACATAGCCATCCATAACGGAAAAATTTATGTTTCTGATACATACACGAACAGGGTTTTTGAGATTGATCTAAAAAATCCGGTTCCAAAAAAGATCTTTGAGGTAGAAAAGCCCAACGGCATTTGTTTTGATAACAAAGGTAACATGTACATCATAACGTTTTCGATTCCTGCAAAAATTTATCGTTACAAAAATGGTAAACTCGAGCAGGTTTTTGAAGATAAAAATCTCAACGGAGGGGACGGAATAGTCTTTTACAAAAAGAGGTTTTATGCCACCTTTTACATTTCAGGTAAAGTCGTAGAACTGGTCAAAAAAGGAAATGAGCTTAAAATCAAAAGGATAATAAAAGAAGGGCTTAAAAACCCGGCTGATCTCGGGGTAGCAAATGACACCCTGTACATCCCTTTGCTCAGTGAGGGGAAAATCCTGAAAATAAACCTTAAGGAGGTCAGGTAAATGAGATTTTTAAAAGGTTTCCTCATCACAGTCGCAATTGTACTCGCCATTGTGGTCTTCCTGTTGATCCAGTACACGGGAAGCATAACTCCCCCTGAAAAAGGTACATTTATTGCTGGAGTTAAAGATACAGTTGAGATCGTTTTTGACGAATATGGTGTCCCTCATGTGTATGCCAAAAATATGGATGATCTCGTTTTCGCCCAGGGCTACCTTCACGCGAGAGACAGGCTTTTCAGCATGGAATTAACTCGTAGAGCCGCCCAGGGAAGATTATCCGAAATCCTCGGAGAGAAGCTTCTTAATACAGACATCTTTTTGAGAACAATTGGATTTGACAAGATCATTGATACTCTATGGAACAGCCTATCTCAGGAGGAAAAACACATACTCGAAGTTTACGCCCGGGGTGTAAATTATTACATCCAAAACGGCAAGCTGCCGCCCGAGTTTAAACTTTTGAAGATAAAACCTGAACCGTGGGATCCCCGACAGTCGCTTGGTTACATCAGACTTATGGGATGGGACCTCTCCTCAGGCTTTAAGCACGACTGGATCCTTTATCAAATTAGAAACCGGGTGGATTCAACAAGATTCGCCGAAATAATACCGTCCTGTCCATCAAATGCCCCGCAGATTATCCCCATAAAAGAGTCTATTCTCATGGGAATGAAGCAGTTTGACGAGCTTCTCTCCGGTCTTGGTGTTTCTGGAAGTAACTCCTGGGTCGTCTCAGGCAAAAAATCAGTTACGGGCAAACCCATCCTTGCAAATGACCCCCATCTCTCCATAAAAATGCCGATACTGTGGTATGAGATTCACCTTTCTGCTCCAGGGTTTAACCTCTACGGAGTTTCACTACCCGCTCTCCCCTTTGTCGTTATTGGACACAACGATCACATTGCGTGGGGACTCACAAATGTTATGATGGACGATGCTGACCTGATTATTGAAAAGGTCAACCCTGACAATCCCAACCAGTACTGGTATAACGGCAGGTGGGTGGACTTCGTTGAACTCGTTGATACCATCAAGATCAAGGGTGCTCAGCCTTATGTTTTGAGAACCAAATGGACTGTACACGGTCCCGTCGTATCTGATCTTAAAAAGATCAAAGACAAAGTTGTGGCTCTCCGCTGGAATGGGTACATGAAGACCAATGAGCTCCGTGCTATTTTAAAGATCGCCAGAGCCAGGAACTGGGAAGAGTTTCTCGATGGTGTCCAGTATTTCAAGGTTCCGGCACAAAACTTCGTCTATGCTGACATTGATGGCAACATCGGTTATGTTACGGGTGGTGGAATACCTGATAGAAAACCAGGACCATATTATTTGCCCCTGGAGGGTGACGATCCGGGAGCAAACTGGACCGATTTTATTCCATTTGAAAAAAATCCCAGGACATACAATCCGGATCAGGGCTTTATAGCTACTGCCAACTGTGTGGTTGACCAGAATTTTCCATACTATCTAACAGTTTACTGGGAGCCTGCTGCGAGAATAGAAAGGATTTACCAGCTTCTTACATCTCAGGAAAAATTCTCAGTGGAAGATTTCAAAAAGATGCAGATGGATCACCAGCCTCCATGGGACAGGATCATGAAAGACAGGATGGTGAAAGACCTGTACCCTTACAACGGAACTCATATCGAAAACATTGCCAAAAGAATTTTACAGGCCTGGAACGGCGACGAAGATAAGGACTCTGTGGGTGTAACGATTTTTTATTTCACAATCAAACACTTGATGGAAGAAACATTCAAAGATGAATTGGGTGACAGTCTTTTCAATCAGTTTCTGACGATGTCCAACATACCCCTGACAGTGCTGTACAGGCTTTACCTTGATCCCTACGATGTGTGGTTTGACGATGTAAGAACGAAAAAGGTGGAGACTCGCAAAGACATTACCTTGAGAGCATTCAAAAAGGCTGTTCAAGAGCTGAAGCAACTACGGGGCTCAAACCCGGAAAAGTGGAAGTGGGGTGAATTTCACACATTTGAGTTTAAACATCCATTTGGAGCCAAAGCAATCTTGAGAAAAATTTTCAACAAGGGACCTTATCCTGTATCCGGATCAAATATTTCAGTCAATAAAGCACAGTGGTACTGGAATGAACCTTTTGAGATGAAAACAGGACCATCAACCAGGCAGATTGTGGATCTTGCGGATATAAACAACTCCTGGGCAACAATAGCGTCGGGAAATTCCGGGATCTTTGCCTCAAAGCATTACGCCGATCAGATAAAGCTCTGGCTTGAAGGAAGATACAAAAGGATAACCTTTGACCGAAGAGAAATCCTCAGTATGAGTGAGGGAATTATCAGGCTTGTGCCGGGAATGTAAGAGATAAAAGGGGTAAAGGGCGAACTTAAACGATGTCAGGATAATTGACCACCCAAAAGGTTCGCCCTTTCCCTCTGAGCTTCCGACCATCATTTACAAAAACCTTTAAAAAGGCGCAGTTCTCAGAATCCATTACTGGATGGTCCTGTATTACTTCTTTATCTTTTATCAAAAAAACAGGAGGAAGACCATGAAGATTTCAACTGTGAGCGAGATGCATCAACTTGATAAAAATGCCATGGAAAAGTATGCCATTCCCGGTATCATCTTAATGGAGAACGCAGGCGAAGCCGCTTACTATGTGATCCTAAATGAATTCGGTGTTAAAAACAGAAGATTTGTTGTTTTCTGCGGTTCCGGACATAACGGGGGTGATGGTCTCGTCGTAGCAAGAAAAATTCACTCAACAGGTGGAATAGTTAGCATCTTTTGTCTCAGCTCACCTGAAAAATTCGACGAAACAGTCAAATTCCATTACGAGATGGTAAAAAGAGCAGGGATCCCATTCACGATTCTGGAAGAGGATAATCTTGATGTAGCCGAGGCAGCAATTGATGAGGCTGATGCAATTGTGGATGCCATTCTGGGCACGGGTATAAAGAGAAATGTCGAAGGCAAATACAGAGATGTGATAGATATGATAAATGAGAGCGGAAAGGTTGTGTTCAGTATCGATATACCATCTGGCGTAAACGGAAACACAGGAGAGATAATGGGCACCGCTGTTTACGCCGATTACACTATTACCTACGGATTACCAAAAATTGGGAATATTCTTTATCCGGGCTTTGATCTGTGCGGGAAACTATATGTCACGCACATCTCTTTTCCTCCACAGAATTACAACACGCCTGACATCAAAATGGAAACCATAAGGTTCCTGCCGCTTGACATAAGGGAGAGTGACACCCACAAAGGCTCTTACGGTAAGGTTCTCTTTATTTCAGGGGCTAAATCCTATTACGGAGCTCCATTCTTCTCTGCCATGAGTTTTCTCAAAGCCGGTGGAGGACTTGCCTATCTTGCTACACCGGAATCAGTGGCTCCATTTATTGCATCCAAAGGAAGTGAAATTGTTCTTGTGCCATTAAAAGAAACCTCAGAAGGGACCATATCCACCGAAAATCTTGAATACCTTGTGGAATTTTCCAGAAAGGTTGACATGGTCGTGCTGGGACCCGGCGTAAGTCTAAACGCGGAGACACAGGAACTTGTCAGGAAAATCACTACACTGATAAATAAACCCCTTCTGATTGACGGAGATGGTTTGACGGCTATCTCTTCGGATCCTGAAATTTTAAAAAGTAGAAACCATCCGACAATTCTGACCCCGCACGCAGGTGAAATGGCGAGACTCACGGGACTCAGTGTGGAGGAAATTCTAAAAGACAGGGTCAATGTTTTGAGAAATTTCGCAACTGAATATGGGACAATTACGATCCTGAAAGGTGCACATTCTCTCATAGGATATCCTGATGGAAACATTATCGTTAACCTGAGTGGAAATCCTGGCATGGCGACTGCCGGTAGTGGCGATGTGCTGACCGGGACAATAGCGGCAATGTTTACAGCTCATGGATTTGACATTGAGCATGCAGTGAGTATGGGGGTCTTCTTCCACGGTCTTGCTGGTGATATTGCGGCGGCTGAGATCGGGGAGGATGGAGTCGTTGCAGGTGATATTCTGAGATTCCTTCCCGAAGCCCTCACTTTTTACAGAGAAAACTTTGAAGAGATAGTTGAGACCAACTACTGGAGCATCTATGTGATTTAGGGTGAGGGCTGCTTGAAACTATTTTTGGTAGCTGTGGTCATCTCTCTTTTCACTTTGCAGGGGAAAATCCTATTTATCTCCCCCGCTTGTGAGAAGACCCACCCACAATCTCCTTCTGCACGGGAAAAGGCACCCCCAGCTCCCCTCCTATCGTGCG
>CAZNDM010000015.1:0-7014 GCA_964571845.1 uncultured bacterium
AGCTTTTTCTCCTGCCTGTAAATTTAGAATTTCATCGTGTGAAATAACAGTTGGAGAAAAGTTTGGCTCTTCTCTCACAGAAGTCTGTGTATATTCAAGAATCCAGACTCCGTAGTCTGCATCTGCAACATAGATATATCCATCGTTGATAGCAACATCCCGTGGGTCGACAGGTCCTGGAAGAGTGTAATATCCCACTATAGAAATGTTTTGCGGATCAGATGCATTTATCAAAGAGACCTTGTTTTGTCCATCCGAGCTTGTTACTGCAACCAGTGTGTCAGCAACGTCGATTCCAATCACACCCCCAATCCACAAACTGTCGAGTAATTGAGGAGAATTCCCAGAAGTAAAGGATAGTAGTCTATTATCTGTTAAAGAAAAAACCGTGTTTCCAGCACCATCTATGTCGTATGATGATCCCCATTGCAAAACTGTGTCCTGTACAGGATTCGATGGGTTGGTTAAATTAATAATTCTGATACCTCCACCACCGTACCAGGCTCCTCCATCAGTTATATACCCGTATGTGCCGTTTACATAGATATGATTCGGTCTCACCATATTGTAAAAACTGCCTATAAGGATCGGATGAGCAGGATTGGAAACATCAAAAACCAGAAGTCCTCCCAATGGCGAAACGAGGTAGAGATAATTCTGATAGAGGTGTAGTGTGGCGTCGTAGAAGTTGAAATTGTCAGCTCCCACATGAGTGATCAATTGAGGGGACGTTGGGACAGAAACATCGAGAACCCTTACGCCACCATCGTCCACGCAATACAGCACATTCCCATTTACAGCTACATCGTAGAAAGTCGTTTCAGGAATCGCATAACTAAGAATCTCGTAGGGACAGGATGGATTTGAAATATTTAGGAATCTAATTCCGCCCTTGCCAGTTGCAACATAAGCATAGTCTCCACTAAATGCAATGTTCCTTGCATCCCCTGGCAGGATTATTTGCTGATTGATTACAGGGTTGGCACTTAGAGTCAAAGAAAAAAGACCACCTCCATCGTCAGTTGAGTAACCAAATATCAAGTTCCCCGTGTCGATGGCGGCTACACAGGTAACCCTCTTCCCGTAGCCAGGATTGTATTCTAATTCAAGCTGTGGTGAGGCTGGGTTGGTTATGTTGACAACAGCAAGTCCTCTGTAATTTGATGCCACAAAGGCTCTGATACCGAAAACAAACACGTCCAGAGCCGCATCGTTTGTCGAAAGGGAGCTGACTACTGGCACTGTGTCCTGGTGTGTGATGTCCAGTATGACCAGCCCATAATTATCACCGGCCACAAACACATAATTTCCCCCAGGATAGAACAGTTTAACAGCGTGTTCTGTGTTTGACCATTGTGTAGTTGTAATAATCTGAGGATTGGTAGGGTTGCTCACATCTATTTTTGTAACACTGCCGTTCCACGAAGAGGTAGCTAAGAGATATTGCCCGATGAGCTCTATGTCAAGATACTGTCCGAGATTTGCAGATGAAATTAGTGAAGGATTGGATGGATTGCTGATGTCATAAATATTTAATCCTCCATAAGGATTTACGATGTATAGGTGACCGTCATCTGCAGCCAGTCCACAACCATTTTGATAATTTATGGTTGATAACAGGTACGGACTATCCGGGCGGGAAACATCCCAGATAGTAATCTTGTGTTCACTTGAGACAAACAGTTTACCGCTATGATAGTAAAGATCATTAACAATGTCATCCACATGGATTTCAGCCAGTTTCGTGAGCTGAAAATTTCCCCCAATTTGATAGACGAGTATTCCACAGGAGAGAGAGGCAAAGATTATATTGTTTCCGTTTGTTTCGATATGAGTAACATCACCACCAAAGGGCCAGGTTCCGACGAGTCTCATATTTAGGGTATCTAATGGAATTCCAAATATAAAACCAACTGAAAGGAGTAAGCTGCAGATTTTTAACCTCATTGGCCACCTCCTTCCAGGATTCTGTGTCATATTTTGAATAAAAGTATAAAGAAATTTAAGTCATTTCGCAATAATTTCTCTATTTGCAAAGTTAATAAAATTGTTTCATCCGAGCTCCGTGCGTTGGCTGGAAAAATCGTGATTTTGATAGATCTTTCTCCTATTCAATGAGTATGTAACTCAGACGGGATGGTTCCAAGACCTGGGTATTAAAGAGATGAGGATGTTTGGCCAAAATGGATGAGAGGGTGTATTTTAGTAAAGTACTAACCGACCAGAGATCACAATAAGCTGCAATGGAATCGCTGATGTTGACAGAATATTTGAGGAAATGTATATTTTCATTATGTGGGAAATAGTTACAGCCGTTTCAGTACTTATAATTGCCATATTCTGGGTAATAACATCCGTGGGACTTCTTTTACTCTTCAAGTCCCTCAGGAAGTCTATTGAAACCCTGAATCAGCGTGTGGGAGAACTGATAGATAAACTCACACCAGTTGCAGAAAATCTCGAAAAATCCAGTGTGAAGGTAAAAGAAATTGTTGATCACATTGACGAAGTTGTCGAAAGTGTTGACGAGGTATTCCAGCCACTCAAGGAGAATAAAGATACAGCTTACAAAGGTCTCTTTATTGGCCTTGCTTCAACCATTGGAGTAAAGGCTCTCAAAACCTATATAAAAAGTAAGTTTTTTAAATAAAAAGGAGGTGTAACCATGGCTGAAAGAGAAGGCAGTGCAGTTGGAATCCTTTCCTTTATTTTAGGCGCTATTTTTGGCGCAGGCCTCGCTCTTCTCGTAACTCCCAAAACAGGGGGAGAGATGAGGGAGAAGGTGAAAGAGGCAGCCGATAAACTCAAGGATTCTGCCCTTGAGAAGGCAAGGGAACTCCTCGAAGAGGCAAAGGAAGAGATGAAAAAACAGGTCGAGGAGCAGAGAGAAAAAACCAATCAGGAGGAGGTAGCCGAATGAAGGTAGGTATCAACGGCTTTGGCAGGATAGGGAGACAGGTCTTTAAAATCGCCCATGAGAGAAAGGACCTTGAAATAGTTGCTGTTAATGACATTACTGACCCGAATACTCTGGCTCATCTCTTAAAGTATGACTCTGTTTATGGCATCTACAACCGTGATGTGAAGGTTGACGGAGACTACATAGTTGTAGATGGTCATAAAATACGGGTGTTTGCTGAAACTGATCCCTCCAAGATACCATGGGGCGATCTGGGTGTCGAACTCGTTGTGGAGTCAACCGGTAGATTTCGTTCAAGGGACAAGGCTGCACTCCACTTAAGAGACACGGTTAAGAAGGTCATCATTTCAGCTCCTTCAAAAGGTGAGCCTGCAGATGTGACGATCGTTCTCGGTGTTAATCAGGATTCTTATGATCCAGAAAAGCATCATGTTATTTCCAATGCTTCCTGTACAACGAACGCATTTGCACCGGTTGTCAAGGTACTTCACGAGAATTTCAAGATTTTGAAGGGGGTAATGACAACAATTCATTCGTACACGAACGACCAGAGGATACTGGACCTGCCACACAGTGATCTGAGAAGGGCACGCGCTGCTGCGCAAAACATTATTCCCACATCCACAGGTGCTGCCAAGGCTATAGAGTTGATTTTCCCCGAGCTTAAAGGGAAGCTTTCAGCAATTGCAATGCGCGTTCCCACGCCCGACGGCTCGATAGTTGACTTTGCTGCGTTTGTTGAGAAATCAACAACAGTTGAGGAAGTCAAAGAGGCCTTCAAAAAAGCTGCTGAAGGTGAGCTCAAAGGGATACTGGAATACACCGAAGAGCCACTTGTTTCCCACGACATAATAGGCAATACACATTCGTCCATTTTCGACGCTTCTCTCACGCAGGTGGTTGACGGCAACCTCGTCAAAGTGTTCTCCTGGTACGACAATGAGTGGGGATATTCCACGAGATTGGTCGATCTTATAGAATTTATCAGGGATAGGGGAGGATTTTGATGGGGAAGCTGAGTATAAAGGACTTACCTGACAGCACATACAAAGGGAAGAGGGTATTTGTCAGGGTGGATTTCAATGTACCGATAAAAGGAGGGGTGATCCAGGACGATACGCGAATCAGGGCAGCGATGCCAACGATTGAGTATCTGGTCGGCCGAGGTGCGAGGCTAATTTTAGCCTCGCACCTCGGCCGACCCAAAGGTAAAAAGATCCCTGAACTCTCCCTCGAACCGGTCGCACACCACCTGTCAAAATTGCTCGGTAAAGAAGTTAAGTTCTCACCCGATTGTACCAACGCAGCACCAGAAATTGTTAGCAGATTACAGGATGGTGAAATCGTGCTTCTCGAAAACCTGAGATTTAATCCGGGTGAAGAGGCAAATGACAGATCTTTTGCCGAAACCCTGGCATCGCTTGCGGATATTTATGTTAACGATGCCTTTGGAACCGCCCACAGAGCTCACGCATCAACTTACGGAATGGCTGAATTTTTCGACCTCAGGCTCGCAGGTCTTCTTATGGCGCGTGAAATCGAGTTCCTGACAAAGGTCAGGGACAACCCGGACAAACCATTTGTAGTTATTCTTGGCGGAGCGAAGGTAAAAGATAAAATTGGTGTTATCTCCAATCTCGTAACAAAGGCTGATGTGTTCCTCATTGGCGGCGGAATGAGTTACACTTTTCTCAAAGCTGCTGGTAGAGAGATCGGGAACTCCCTTTTCGATGAAAAACATTTCGAACAGGTGAAGGATCTCCTTTCCAGCTATGGAGAGAAGATAAAATTACCTGTGGACCACATTGCAGTTAAAGAGGTTGTGAAAGGTGCACAGAAGAAGTACTTTGAGGGAGATATCGAGAAGGGCTGGATTGGAGTTGACATTGGCGAGAAGACAGTTGAGCTTTACAGAAGTTTTTTGAAGGGAGAAGGGATGATTTTCTGGAACGGTCCACTCGGAGTCTTTGAGATTGAAGACTTTGCTCACGGTACAATGGAGATTGCAAAGGCTGTGAAAGAAGCTTGCGATAAGGGTGCCAGGGTCGTAATAGGTGGAGGTGACACGGTTTCAGCGATTCATCGTGCAGGGATAAAGGACGAGGAGCTGACTCATGTTTCAACAGGTGGTGGTGCTACACTTGAATTTCTCGCCGGGATCGAACTTCCCGGTATAAAAGTTTTAACGGATAAAAATGAGTAGGGAAGTTGTTATCATCGTAGATATGCAGAGGGGATTCCTCGAGCCGGGGAATCCTCTTTACTGTGGTGATGAAGTTAGAGAGAAGGTCATTCCTGCAGTCAAAAACCTGATTGAGGAGAAGTTGAAAGAGGGGGCAGTTCTGATTTTTACACAGGATTCTCATTCACCCGATGATCCAGAGTTCAAAATGTGGCCTCCTCACTGCGTTAAAGGCACAGAGGAGGAAGAAATTGTCCCTGAGCTTGCCGGATATCCCGGGTTCAGGGTAAAGAAGACACGGTACAGTGGTTTTTACGGAACGAATCTCGAGGAAATTTTGAAGAGATTGAACCCCGAGAAGGTAACGGTGTGCGGTGTGTGCACGGATATATGTGTGCTCTACACAGTGGCAGATCTGAGAAATCGGGACTACGAAGTGGAAGTTCACGAGAAATGTGTGGCCTCATTCGATGGGGAGGCACACGAGTTTGTTCTGAAACACATGGAAAAAGTTCTCGGTGTTAAGGTGATCCGTGACTGAACTCAGGCTGGATCTGAAGTCTCTTGGTGTGAGAATCGGACACACAACGGATAGAGAAGGTGGAAGTGGATGTAGTGTTTTTTTATTTGACAGGCCTGTCAGGGCATCTGTGTCAGTGAGGGGGGCAGCGCCTGCATCAAGGGAAACAGATCTTTTGATGCCAGGAAAACTGATAAGGGAGATTCATGGAATTGTACTCAGCGGGGGGAGTGCATTTGGGCTTGAGAGTGCATACGGTGTTATGAAATATCTCGAGGAGAGAGGTATTGGTTACGACACAGGTACAGCTGTGGTTCCCATTGTACCAGCTGCGGCTATTTATGACTTGAAATATGGAAAGGATGTGAGACCGGGTAAGGATTGGGGATACAAAGCGGCTCAGAATGCTGATTACATTCTCGAATCAGGGATTGTTGGAGCTTCAGCGGGTGCTACTGTGGGGAAGTTTCTTGGAATAGAGAGGGCTTCCAAAACAGGGCTTGGCATTTATGAAGTTCAGTTTGACGGATACAGGTTGGTCGCGGTTATGGTGGTTAACGCCCTCGGGGAGGTTGTTGATGAAAGGGGAGAGATCATTGCGGGAGTCAGGTCTGACAGAGGATTTTTGCCAGCAATGGAGCTTGTGAAGGGTCTGGATTTTGAGAAGATCAGACGGGGTGAGAATACGACTCTTGGGGTGGTGGTAACGGATTTTCCGTTGAATAAGGAGATGCTTTTCAGGCTGGCGGAGGTTTCGCACAATGGGATAGTGCGTGCTGTTAGGCCATCTCACACTCCGTTTGACGGGGACATTATATTTGCCGTGTCAACTGCCGAAGGTGCGGGGGAGGAAAATCCGTACAGACTCTTAAAGCTTTTTGCCTTTGCCGAGTACGCGGTTCAGAAGGCAATTTTAAATTCAGTTGTTTAAGGTTTTCACGCCCACAAAGCGGAGCTTTGTGGGCGTGAAAACCTTAAACACAAATACATGAAGATGGTATCTCACACCACTTTATTGGTTTGGGTAAAGGTATCCTGCCAGCGATTTTGACAGGATTTATAATAGAATTTACGCCCATCTTCTGTGGAACTCATGTTCAGTTTCCCTCCTAATTTGCTAAGGGGGTCTTATGCCCATCCTCAACAAATCGTGAGGGGACAGAAAGGGCAAATTCGACGGGGAAGAGCGGATGTTGCTTTGCAAAGTGTCGAGGGACACTCGACAACCCTTTTCTCCGCTTCGCAGAGAGACCTTCTTTCAACCCCTCCCCCGCAGTGCGTCAGCACTGTGGGGGAGGATTAAGGAGGGGGCAGAAAGAGCAAATTTGACAGGGGGAGAGCGGGTTAGGCTCTTTTTACCCTCCCCTTAATCCCCTCCCGCAAGCGGGAGGG
>CAZNDM010000016.1:0-21019 GCA_964571845.1 uncultured bacterium
CGGGAGGGAGGAGTGAGTGTGATTTCTAAGGTGAAGCGGGAGGGGAGGTTGGATGTGGTCCCTCTCGCAAGGCGGGAGGGGAGGTTGAACGTGATCCAATCCACTTTGTGGGATAGGAGGCTGTAAGTGAACTCCTGCGTGTGGAAGGGAGTGAGTGTGATTCCTCCTATTTTTGTGAAAGGAGATTTTGAGTGTGACTCATCCCACTTTGTGAGATGGGGATGAACTACTGCAGGTGGGATGGGAGGTTGAAGATGACAACTCCTTGCGAGGGGTGACTTTTTCGGCTTCTTAAGTAGAAAAGTCGTGGGAGGACTCTGGCAAATGCCAAAAAGAGAAGACTTTTGGCGGGTTTCTCCCTACGCTGAAGGGATAAAGAAGTTTTCCGCAAAATAAAAGAAATGATCCCGAACATACATTCTGGATGTGTCAGATTAACAAAATTAGCAAAGTGAGGACAGTTTAAAAACTCACGGCAAAGTAATATAATTTTTTCAAAACCAGGAGGTGAGACATGATTGCTTATGCTCTTGTGATTGTTATATCCCTGGGGGCAGCCAGTAAAAGTGACTGGCTCTGGACCTCAACGGGACCGGATGGGGGGACAATCCTCTCCATTGCAAGCGATGGCAGCAACACAGTTGCCACAGCATTGAACAATGTCTGGCGATACAATGGAAGTTCTTGGACCCTCGTTCTAAACAATGTCAGAGGTTCCCGTGTACTCAATACAGGGGCCAGCCGATTCTGTCTGATAAAAGAGGATTTTGACTCCGCGAGGGTGTACTTTTCAAGCGACGGAGGACAGACCTGGAGATCCACCTATGAGATCTTCGGATCTATCTACGGATTTTCAAAGGTTCATGGAAGCTATGTGTACATAGCAACATTCGGGAGCATCCACATTTCAAGTGACGGCGGTCAGAGCTGGGGCTCGGTTGTTACTGCTCCATACGCAGATATAAGTCCCAACAAGGTCGTAATTTCCTATCTCCCGGATAATCCAGCTACAGTTTACCTCGGTGTGACCGGTGATTCTCTTGGAACAACGATTTTTCGCCTCTACAGGTCCACGGACTATGGGAGCACATGGACTCTGGTTACAACAACGGATTACCTGATCGGGGCATCGTCACTTGCAATAAATCCGTCGAATCCGCAGGAGCTGGTCGCATCAGTTTCCATAGGAGAGTCCAACCAGTATCCGGGTCTCTATGTATCCGAAGACGGGGGCGCAACCTGGAGCTACATAATGAGTTCCCTGACAGCAGGTCTGTTTGGTGTAACTGACATTGTTTTTAAAAATGATACGCTCTACGCAGGATCGGTCCTGAACCCAGGAATTGTAAAAGGTAATCAGGTTGCAGGTATCTGGTTCTTTACCCGTCTCGATACCATTCACATGCCGCAGGATATTCACATAACTTCTGATGGCACCATTTATGTCGCCTACAGTGGCGGAGTTCTCATGTCCACTGATGGCAGTACTTTTACTGACATTACAAGCGGTCTCAGAGCGGTTTGCACTCCGGAAGACAACGATCTTATAGGTACGAAAATTTCAAACGCCACTGGTGGTACCCTTTACATGATAGATGATCTGGCGCAATCATCTCAATCGAGTGGACCTGTATTCTCAAATGTCATTTATAAAACCACAAACTACGGTATGAGCTGGCAAAAAATATTTGTGCCGGGATTACTCTTATCCGTTGGAATTCAGACGCCACAGTCAGATCCGACAACTGTTTATGTCTCAGGTATAGGCTATGAGCTGAACCAGTCCGGACTTCTTATCCATTTTATCTACAGGAGTAACGATTCGGGTATGACATTCGTACCGACTGATCAGGGAGTGCCTCTTGACAGTCTTACCGGCGTTTACGATGTATTCTGGGTCTCGCCATCGGATCCTAACAACATTCTTGTGAAGTTTATTTCATTTGGGAAAGGATGGAATATTGGAAATGGGAAGGATGTGGTCTCGGTGCTGTATTCGTCTGACGGTGGTGAAACATTCACGCAGGTACTGCCAAACTACATACCACTAAGATCGAGTGGTAGCAACGACACAGTTGTCCTTGCAGTTATAGACATGATGATGGTACCGGGTGTAAAGATTTCCACCGACAGGGGGCATACCTGGTATGACTTGCCGACTGTCCTGTGTTTCCCCAGTGATGTGCAGATGTTGAATGGTGATGTTTACCTTGCGTGCGTGGATTATACAGCTGGTCAATTCAGATTGCTCAGGGTTACACCCGGTCAGGCATACTGGGACACAGTATCAACACAGATTTCTGATATTCCCGGTATCGTTGATGCAAGCTTGTCCGGTAACAGCGGAATTCTCGCTTTTGAGGTTCTGGCGAATGGAGACTCTGTCTTTGTTGGGGTGATCGGTCCCGGTGTGGAAGACTACGATCTTCTTGATTTTCGGAGTAATGATTTAAGGTTGCTTGGGCCTGATCCATCCGGGTCCGGATATCTTGCACTGCTGGCTTTTACACCGGGTTTGAGCACCTACTATACCGAGGATCCCTTTGTGGGAATTCAGGAGGATGTTCCTGCTCCGGGTGTGAGTATTTTCTATTCAACAAGGGGACCTGTGCTGGAAGTTGGGATAAAAAGTCCTTACAGACTGGAGATTTTTGATCTTTCAGGGCGGAGGATATTTGACAGGACGCTTGAGGGCAGGAGAGTTGAGCTTGGTAAAACTGGAAAAGAGGGAGTCTATTTCTACAGGTTGAGTTCTGGAAGGTTTAGTAAGACAGGGAAATTTGTCGTTGTGAGATAAGAGAGGGGGAGGGTGAAGGAGCTTTCGCTCCTTCACCCTCCCCCTCTCTTTTTTACATTCCACTTACTCTCGAACTTACCTTCTTTGAATGAATAATCTCTTCTCCACCACCCTGATTCCCGAGTATCAGGTTAACGATCCTTGGTAACAGTAGTCCCGTTGTCTGATCCGGAAGTCTGTCGTAGTTGTATTCGAGGGGTTGACCCGTGACCATAACCCACCCAAGACCAAAGTTGTAAAGTACAAGTGTGGGCCTGCCCATTTCACGATTGACCGTGAAAATCTGGGAATTTTCAGGTAAAGAATTAAATGTTTCATGACTTGAGTATGTGCCGTAGAGTGTATCAGGTAGTCCCTGAACCAGTTCATAGGAGTGATTGTAGATCAGATTGTAGTTGTCGTAGTAGTAAACGGTGTCAACCAGGACGCCGCCGGGAAAAGTTATCCCTGCGTCAAGGATGGACCCGCCGTGCCAGCCACGATCACAGGCTTCCCAGAATATTACACCACCTTCCGCGACAAAATTGTTAAATTTGGACATATTCCGTGCATAGTTGTCGTAGAAGTTCTGATTTTGGTCGTTTACGATGATGACAAGATCTCTTCCTACTCTCAGTGTCACGGTATCAAAATCTGCAGATGTGAGTACTTCGTATTGATTTTCTCCCTGACCCGGTGAGTATCCCTGAGATGCGAGCATGGAATCCATTGCTGTGGATTCCCAGGGGAGATTATCCCTGAAGATTTTGATATGGTTGGCTGCGCCGTGAGCCGCAGGTTCCATATTTATCTCAAAGTTCACCGCCTGGTCGGGGTTACCCACTATCCTGCCCCAGTAAAGTATGGAGCCACCAGAATCTCTTGCAGTAACAAAGAATGTGTATGAGTTACCCGGCTCAAGCTGGACCTCAAAAGTTACGACCGTCGCTGACTGTGGTACGGATTGTGTAGCCTCATAATCCTCAAAACCCGGTGCAGTGATTCTGAGAGTCACTGTAGCTATCAGTGGTCGTGCCCCGCCTTCAGGCAGAGTCACTGAGATGGACACAATTTTTAACTCCTCATCTTTTGTGCAGCTGTTAATGGAGAGGAGACCAGCCATAAACAGCAATAAAAGTAATTTTGTGATGTTTTTCATTAGAACCTCCCGCAGGAAAAGTAAGGCTTTTTTGAGGATTTGTCAAATAAAAAAATTGAAAAAATTATGATAAAATGGACTCTTTCAGGCTGCTGGCAATGTATTCTATATCTTCCTCATCAAGGTCCGGATAGAGGGGTAATGTTAACTCTCTTCTGGAAAACATCTCGGTTTTCGGGAGATGGACATTGAAACTCCTGAAGGCAGTAAATCTATGTACAGCTGGATAATGTACAGATGTCTGTATGCCCTTTTTGGCAAGGAATCTGATAACCCTTTCACGCTCCACTCCTTCAGGAAGAACAACCGGGAAAATGTAGTTGGCTGAATTTTCGTAGTCGTCAAATGGTATTAGAAGTCCTGAATTCTCAAGGAGTTTCCGGTATTTACCCACAAGTTCAACCCTCCTCGAATTCTTCCTGGCGAGTTTCCTGAGCTGCACGAGACCGAGTGCGGCTCCTATCTCCGTTATCCTGTAGTTGAAGCCGATTTCCAGTACATCGTATGTGGCATTACCTCCTGAAAACTTGGTGTAACTTGAGGTTGTGAGTCCATGGGATCTCAAAAGCTTTGCCCTTTCATAAATCTCTTTACTGTCTGTAAGGATAAATCCACCCTCACCCGTGGATAGATTCTTGTTGGAAAATGTGGAGAATGCACCTGCAATTCCCACAGTGCCGGCATAGGTTTCACCTATCCTGCTACCTATAGCGTGAGAAGCGTCTTCTATGAGTGTGAGATTATTCCTTTCTGCAATTTCTCTGATCGCGTTTAGAAATTTTGTGAACCCGGCATAGTGGACAAATACGACGGCATCCGCTTCCCTGGCATACCTTTCGACTTCTTCTGGTGAGAGATTTGGATACTTGAGGGAGTGAATATCCGCGAAAACAGGGATCGCTCCGATCCATAGGAGGGGTGATACAGTGGCAACGAAAGTGAGGGAGGGGACTATGACTCTCGATCCCCTCTGAATTCCAGATGCGATGTATGCAAGATGCAGGGCTGTTGTGCCTGAGCTTGTGGCAATTGCATATTTTACGCCAAAATACTCTGCAAGTTCTCTTTCGTACTCTTCAGTTTTTGGTCCCTGAGTGATCCAGCCCGAGCGGATGACCTCGATTACAGCCCTCTCTTCCTCTTCGCCGTAATCGAGGTCAAACAAGGGATAACGCCAGGGCACATCAATCCTTTTTGATCTTTTTTACACCGCCCTGAAGGGCAGCTTTTCTCGAGAGTTTTATCCTTCCAAGTTCGTCAATGTCGATAACTTTAACGAGGACCTTGTCGCCGACTTTCAGGACATCCTCGACCTTTTTTACCCTCGTATTTGCGAGCTCGGATATGTGGACAAGTCCTTCTTTGCCGGGCAGAATCTCCACAAATGCGCCGAATGGCGCAATTCGCGTAACTTTTCCGAGATAAACTGTTCCAACTTCCACTTCCTGAACAAGCTCACTGATCCTCTTTTTCGCCTCTTCAACTCCCTCGAGGCTCTGACCGGAGATGAGCACTTTACCCGTTGTATCTTCGATTTCTATACGGGTGTCAGTGTCTTCCTGGATCTTTCTGATTGTCCTTCCACCCGGACCAATAACTTCTCCGATCTTCTCCCTCGGGATCCAGATTGCGGCGACCTTGGGTGCGTATTTCGATAGTTCTTTTCTCGGAGAGCTTATGGTTGCGTCCATAACATCGAGTATGAAGTGTCTTGCTTTCTTGGCTCTTTCGAATGTAGCTTTGATGATGTCGAGCCCGATCCCTTTGATCTTTAAGTCGAGCTGTATGGCTGTAATCCCGTTTCTCGTACCTGCCACTTTGAAGTCCATGTCGCCGTAATGGTCTTCAGCTCCAATGATGTCTGTAAGCAGTTCGAATCTGTCTCCCTCTTTTACAAGTCCAATTGAGATGCCGGCAACTGATGTTTTCAGAGGAACTCCTGCGTCCATCAGGGAGAGTGATGCTCCACAAACAGTTGCCATTGAAGTCGAGCCATTGGATTCGAGAATGTCGGAGACGACCCTGATGGTGTAAGGAAAGTCATCTTCTGGAGGAATAAGGTTGGCAACGGCCTTTTCTGCGAGGGCTCCGTGCCCGATCTCCCTTCTTCCGGGTCCCCTCAAAGGTTTTATCTCACCTACGGAAAAGGGTGGAAAATTGTAATGAAGCATGAACCTCTTTTCTTCTTCTGGTTCGAGCTCAGAGAGTCTCTGTACATCCTCAGATGTTCCAAGAGTTGTTACAACGAGAGCCTGAGTCTCGCCGCGCCTGAATAGGGCTGATCCATGGGTGCGTGGGAGGATGCCAATCTCAGCAGAGAGAGGCCTTATTTCGTCAAATTTCCTGCCATCAATACGGGTTCCCTCTTCGAGGACCATTTTGCGCATTGTTTCACGCTCGATCTCGTAAAGTGCCGTTTCGATCTCTATTTTGCTGTCCGGGAACTCCTCAGCCAGTGCCTCGTGGACCTGTTTGTGGATGGAGGCGAGGGTTTCCTGACGGGTCTTTTTGTGGGCAATGTGCATGGCATCGTTTATCATCGCACCAAACTGTTCCTTGATTCTGTTCTTCAGTTCTTCCGGTATCGGCAGGATGGTGGGCTCGCGTTTTTCGACATCAACCATGCCAACAAGATCTTCCTGCAGTTCAACCATCTGGTTGATGTATGGCTGGGCGAACTCGATTGCCTGGATGAGGAGGTCTTCATCGACCTCTTTCCCTTCGAATTCGATCATGTGGACCTCACTGCCCTGTCCGACGAGGAGGAGATCAAACAGGCTATCGTTTAGCTGGCTATTGGTGGGATTTATTACAAATTCGTTGTTAATATAACCCACGCGAACTGCACCGATAGGTCCATCAAACGGGATGGGTGATATGCTCAGTGCAGCACTTGCCCCGATAATGCCGAGCAGATGTCCTTCATTTTCCATGTCGTAGGACAGGAGATAGGCAATGATCTCTACCTCGTCCATCATGCCCTTTGGGAACCTTGGTCTTATGGATCGGTCGATGGCACGGGAGTAAAGGATCTCCCTCTCACGGGGCTTTCCCTCCCGTTTGAAGTAACCGCCCGGTATTTTTCCGGCTGCGTAGGATTGCTCCCTGTATTCAACGAGCAGGGGCAGAAAGTCTCTTTTCTCTTCGGAGGGTTTTGAAACTGCGGTTACCAGGACAACGGTGTCTCCGTATTGAACGAGGACAGCTGCATCAGCCTGCCTGGCTACCTTTCCAGTCCTTATTTCTAATTTTCGCCCTCCTATCTCTGTATCAACGATTTTCTCCATTTTAGCCCCTTATGCCCAATTTCCTGATAACTTCCTGGTACTTTACGAAATTTTCTCTTTTCAGGTATCTCAAAAGTCTCTTCCTTTTCCCCACGAGTTTGATAAGACCGTATCTTGAGTGGACATCCTTGCGGTGGGTTTTTAGATGCTCGGTGATTTGTTTAATCCTTTCGGTTAAAAGGGCAATCTGGACCTCGGGTGATCCAGTATCGCCTTCAAATCTCTGCCATTCTTTGATAATTTTCTGTTTTTCTTCCTTTTCAAGTGCCATGTTTAGACCTCCTATTTTTTGACAACTTCAACCTTTAGTTTTGCCTCAACCTCAGGATGAAGTTTTATTGGCACATAATGTGTTCCAAGTGTCCTGATAGAATCTTCCATGCGAATCATACCTTTCTGGAGCTCAATGCCCTTTTCCTTGAGAGCGGAGAGTATGTCAACAGAGCTGACTGCACCAAAGAGCTTATCGTCTTCTCCGGTTTTAACTGCAATTGTGATGGACAGATTCTTGATCTTATTTGCGAGTTTTTCTGCCTTCGTTTTTTCCCTTTCTGCCTTCATTCTGCGGAGTTTTTCCTCGTTCTGAAATGCCTTGAGGTTGGATTCAGTCGCAGGCACAGCGAGCTTTTTGGGTATCAAATAGTTTCTTGCAAAGCCGTCAGATACATTAACAATGTCTCCCCTTTTACCAACTCTTTCAACATCTTCTTTCAGGATAACTTTCATTTTCTCACTCCGTTTAGATGTAGTAGGCTTCAACGAATGGCAGGAGAGCCATTATTCTTGCCCTTTTGATAGCCCGTGAGAGCTGCCTCTGATGATATGCACATGTACCTGTGGTTCTCCTGGAGAGGATCTTTCCTCTTGCTGTCAGATATTTTCTCAATCTTTCAACATCCTTGTAATCGATTTCTTTAATTCCTTCCCTGCAAAATTCACAGGTATGTTTTCTAATTTTGTTTTTTGCCATTTTTTATACCTCCTTTAAAAGGGTAGATCGTCCTCGCCGGGAGTTGTTTCTGGCGGGACCTCATCTGTTATGGGCTCGTAAGTCTCCTCTGAAACGCCGAATTTTTCGAGTATCTGTACGGTTCTCGCAACGACTTCTATGGTTTTCCTCTTGTTCCCCATACTGTCTTCCCATGTTCTGGACTGGAGTCTGCCTTCAACAACTACGGGACTGCCCTTTGTAAGTCTGTCGTTAACTCTTTCGGCGAGAGGACCCCATGTTGTAACATTAATAAACAAAGTATCTTCCTGCCACTGGCCTTCCTGGTCCTTGTAATTTCTTGATACGGCGAGTCCAAACTTGCAGACCGCCCTGCCACTCGGTGTGTATCTCAACTCTGGACGGGCTGTAAGCCGCCCGGAGAGAATAACAAGATTGATACTTGGGACTTTTATGTCAGCCATTACTTAACATCACCCCTCTTGATTATCATGCCCCTCATCAGGTTTTTGTTAAACCTGAATTCCTTGCGAAGGGCATCAGGAAGGGAGGGCTCGCCGATAAAGTAGTAAACGGCGTAATAACCCTCGTTCTTTTTGTTTATCGGGTAGGCGAGTTGTCTCTTTCCCCATTCGTCTATCTTCTCAAGCTCTCCACCGTTCTCCTCTATGATACTCTTTAGAGTATCAATGGTGTTTCCTATCTCCTCATCCGGGATGTCCGGATCTATTATTACCATCATCTCATAGCTTCTCTTCTTCATTTTACCTCCTTTGGACCTGATTTTTTATCAGGGACGCCTTCCTCTCTGGAGGCGTCTTCTGATTATCAAAAAGCAGGTTCTTATATTATTTTATGTGAGATCAAATTTCAAGATTGGAGAAAACCGAACTTTTGCCAATGCAGTGTGTCTATTAATTTATCCCATGGTGTTGTAAAAATCAATCTGCAGTTTGTTTGAAAGGACCACGCAAAAAAGCTATAATTAACCAAATTTTTCAAAAGGAGTGGTCCAGATGGAGAAGTTACTGGTAACCAGTGCATTACCCTATGCAAACGGTCCTCTACATATTGGGCACATTGCAGGGGCTTATCTCCCTGCTGATATCTATGTTCGTTACAAGAGGCTGAAGGGCGATGATGTGGTCTATATCTGTGGAACGGATGAGCACGGTGTTGCCATCACCATCGCTGCGGAAAAGAAGGGAATCTCCCCGCGTGAGCTCGTTGACTTCTATTATGAAGACATTAAAAACAGCTTCGAAAAGCTCGGGATCTCCTTTGACAACTTTTCACGAACATCAAAGCCCATTCATTACAAAACTTCTCAGGAATTTTTCCTGAGAATCTATGAGCGTGGCTTCATTTATAAGAAAGATATTGAGCAATTCTATTGTCCAAATTGTAAGAGATTTTTACCGGACAGGTATGTGGAAGGCACCTGTCCGTACTGTGGATATCCGCATGCGCGCGGTGACCAGTGTGAAAAGTGTGGCAGATGGCTCGAACCCACTGAATTGATAAACCCAAAGTGTGCCATCTGCGGGACCACTCCTGTGATCAAGAAAACTTATCATTACTACTTCAAACTCTCTGAATTCTCAGAGCCGTTGAAAAGGTGGCTTGAATCCAAAGATTGGAAGGAGAATGTTAAAAACACGGCTCTCGGATGGATAAAGGAGGGCCTTAAAGACAGGGCAATAACGAGGGATCTGGAATGGGGTGTGCCAGTACCCCTTCCGGAAGCCAAGGGAAAGGTCCTCTATGTGTGGTTCGACGCCCCTATTGGCTACATCTCTTCAACGAAAGAGTGGGCTGAAAAAATCGGTAAGCCCGATAAATGGAAGGACTACTGGCTCGACCCGGAGACCAGACTTATTCACTTTATCGGCAAGGATAACATCGTTTTCCACGCCATTGTCTGGCCCGCTATGCTCATGGCTCACGGTGATTATGTACTTCCTGATAATGTTCCCGCAAATGAATTTATGAACCTTATGGGTGATAAGATTTCCACATCACGCGGCTGGGCTATCTGGATCCCTGAGTTTGTTGACTCTTTCGGTCCGGATTATGTGAGATTTGGCCTCGCTTTTGCACTCCCCGAGTACAAGGATTCTGACTTCAACTTTTACGAATTCCAGCAGAGGGTCAACTCTGAACTCGCCGATAACTTTGGTAATTTTGTGAACAGGACATTAAGTTTTATCAGAAACTACCTCGGAGGCAGAATACCGGAGGCAAAGGACTTCAAGGATATGGATCTTGAAGTTATCAAAGCCATTGAAGAAGCACCGTCAAAAGTGGGTCAGCACCTCGAAAACTTTGAGATGAGGAAGGCACTGAGAGAAGTTCTCGATCTCTCAAATTTTGCCAATAGATATTTTGATTATAAAAGGCCATGGGTTACGAGAAAAACGGACAAAGACGAGACTGCAAGAACCCTCTATCTCTGTGCGTCCCTCGTAAAAACCCTGTCAGTGCTTGCAGAGCCGTTTATCCCGTTTGGAGCAAAAAAGATCCGCGAGATGCTCAACATTAAACACGATCTCACCTGGCAGGATGCAGGAAAAGTTGACCTCCAGCCCGGAACTGAACTGGGTGAGATTGAGATCCTCTACAGAAAAATATCCGATGAAAAGATCGAGGCAGAAGTTCAGAAATTAAAGTCAAGACTGAAGAAACCGGAAGAAGAGGAGAAGGAAAAAGTGGAGGAGAAAAAAATAAGCTTTGAGGAGTTTCAAAAACTCGACATCAGAATCGGGAAAGTCATTGAAGCGGAGAAAGTTAAGGGTGCAGATAAGCTATTAAAACTGAAAGTGGATCTGGGGGATAAAACCATCACCCTCGTTGCGGGTATTGCTCAGTATTACAATCCTGAGGAGGTTGTTGGCAAGGAGCTGCCTGTGCTCACAAACCTTGAGCCGCGAAAAATAAGAGGAATACTTTCTCAGGGCATGATACTCGCGGCTGTTGATAAAGAGGGTAAGGTCGTACTCCTGCACCCTGACAGAGAGGTGCCTCCAGGTACTAAGATTAGCTGAAGTTGAAGGTCAAAGGCGTTTGTCCTCATGACTGCCCGGATACCTGTAGCTGGATAGTTGAGGTAGATGGAGACCGGGCAGTTAAAATTTATGGAGATCCTGATCATCCGATTACAAAAGGTGTCCTCTGCCCGAAGGTAAAGAGATATCTTGAAAGGACCTATCACCCGGAAAGGGTTCTCACTCCCCTCAAAAGAAGCGGAGAAAAGGGAAGTGGTGCATTTGTCCCGGTGTCATGGGAACAGGCTTTAGAAGAAATTTCTGAAAAACTCAGTGAGCTCAGAGAAAAATACGGATCTGAAACCGTACTTCCATACTCTTACAGCGGGACACTTGGCTTGATTCAGGGAAGCAGTATGGATCGGAGGTTTACACACATTACAGGTTCCTCACTTCTTTCAAGGAGTCTCTGCTCAGATGCTGGTATCACTGGTTACAGATACACGATAGGGAGTACCATCGGGACGCCACCTGAGGATTTTCCCTATGCCAGATTTATTATCCTCTGGGGAACAAACACACTGACCAGCAACCTCCACCTCTGGAAATTTATAATGATGGCAAAGCGAAACGGAGCAGAGATCGTTGTCATTGATCCTGTTAGAACAAAAACCGCCCGCCAGGCAGATCTGTGGATTCCCATAAAACCGGCAACTGATGCGGCTCTCGCCCTCGCATTCATGCATGTGATAATTTTTGAAGAACTCTATGACAGGGATTATGTCGAAAACCACACAGTTGGGTTTGATCAGTTAAAGGACAGAGTAAAGTCCTGGACCCCTGAAAAGGCTGGCGAAATAACAGATGTACCGCCCGAACTCATAAGAAAAGTTGCCCGAAAATACGCAGAGATCCAGCCATCTCTGATAAGGGTTAACTATGGGGTTCAGAGAAACAGGAGCGGTGGGAATACGATAAGAGCCATAAGCATGCTACCTGCACTTGTAGGAGCATGGAGATACAAAGGCGGTGGTATCCTGCTTTCCACGAGTGGTGCTTTCAACTGGAACAAGTTTGCACTTGAAAGGCCTGATCTGAAGCCCAAACCGTTGCGGAAGATCAACGCAACAAGACTTGGTGACGCGTTGAGTGAAAAGCTTGAAGACCGGGAAAGAGCCGTAATTGAAGGATCACCAGAAATCCCTGTTTCCACACTTCTGGTTTACAACGGAAACCCGGTTGCAACTGCCCCGGATGCCAGCCGTATCATTTGGTGGCTGAAACGCAGAGATATTTTTACGGTTGTCATTGATCACTTCATCACGGACACCGCTCTCTTTGCCGATTTTGTACTACCTGCTACAACTCAAATTGAGCACTGGGATCTGCACACATCTTACGGACATTATTTCATCTCTCTTAACAGACCGGCGATTAAACCTCTCGGAGAAAGCAAGCCAAATACATGGATCTTCAAAAATCTTGCTTTAAAACTCGGATTCGATCATACGGTATTTCAGGACACGGATCTTGACCTCATAAAACAGGCATTAACATCAAAAAGTCCATGGATGAAAGGGGTTAGCTTTGAAACCTTGATGGAAAAGGGATTCATTCGCCTCGATATTCCAGAGACAATATTTAAGAGAGGAGGATTCTTGACAGAATCGGGTAAATGTGAATTTTTCAGTAAAAAGGCACTCCTTGATGGTCATGATCCCCTTCCGAATTTTCTGTCACCATACGAAGTCCCGATGGATGATCCCGATAAACTCGCTTTTTTATCGCCATCAGCCCATTTTTATTTAAACTCAAACTATGCCAACATCGAGAGTCTTCGCAGGTTCCAGGGTCCTCCTGTGCTTCTTATTCATCCACAGGACGCAGAATCCCGCGGGATAAAGAACGGAGACAGAGTGAAAGTGTGGAATAGCAGGGGGACAATCAGATTGAGGGCGAGGGTTACTGAGGATATCAAACCCGGCGTCTGTGCAGCCTACGGGATTTGGTGGAGAAAATTCAGCGATGACGGCGAAAGTGTAAATTCTCTCACCTCGATGAAAGAAGCAGACATGGGAGGTGGTGCAACATACTTTGATGTTTGGGTAAAGGTTGAAAAGATCACTTAACCAGTTGCATCGCTTTATCAATAGCAGAAGAAGGGGAGTCCGTATCTATCAGAATGGTCGAGATCCCCAGACCTTCGAGGATATACTTGCTACCTCCTGCAGGCTCTGTCTTCAGGATTATGTAATTTACCCCTTCTCGGGCGAGAAGCTCCCCTATAGCTTTTCCCCGTCCTTTTGTCATATTTTTGTACGGATTTTTTATGTACTTTTTCTCTACAATTTCGCCATCTTTTACTCTTACGATCAGGAATTGAGATGCAGAACCAAGCTGGGGTGAGATCTTTTCCTCGTTTTCAAGAGGGAGTGCCAGAATAATTTCGTCAGATTCCACTGGCTCGTAATGGATTAAAACTTCGTCCACATTTGGAACACTCTGCTTGATTTTGAACTCAAGCTCTTCTGTGAGTTTGTGGGCTACTTTGAAGTCCCTGACATTAACTTCAATTATAGCTTCGATAAACCTGTATCTGCCGGAATTCCGCCCTGCAAGTCTCTTTATCCTTTTAACTCTTGGATCAGATAGAAGAACTTCCCTCACTTTTACAAGTATTTCAGGTTCGACCGATGCGTCGAGCAGAACTTTCAGAGAGTCAACAAGGGGTTCAAAAGCACTTTTAAAAATAAAAAGGGAAACTACTGCAGCTGCCACACGGTCTGCGTTGGCTGCAATTCCGGCGATTACAACGAGGGACGAAAGGGCATCACTTTGAGAGTGTTTACCATCAGCTATTAAACCGGGAGAGTTATGTTCTTTTCCGACTTTTAACTTGTACTTGGCAAGTCCAAAACTTGCTATGGCGGAGACGAAAGAGACGAGAATGGCAGCTGATTTGTGAGAAACTTCGTAACCTTTCGAAAAAATTGACTCTTTTATGATCTCATATCCTGTGTAAAAAATCGCAAAGGCAACGAAAAGGGAAACAAGATTTTCGAGTTTGTAAAGTCCGTATGGAAATGTTTGGGTCTTTCTGCGGGAAAAAGTGATTCCAATAAGTACGAGAATAGATGTAAAACTGTCAGAAAATGAATGCACGGCATCCGCCAGTATGGCGACACTGCCGGAGATCTTATAAGTGAGGAACTTGAAAGCAAAGAGGGCGAATGTTACGCCGATGGAAATAACTTCAACCTTTTGAGTTTTGTCCATGGGGATATTTTAAAGGATAAAAAATGGTGGGCGGAGGAGGACTCGAACCTCCGACCTCCGGTATGTGAGACCGGCGTTCTCGCCACCTGAACTATCCGCCCACCTGTGGCTGAAAAATATTAATGTGGAGTAAGGATAATTTCAAGAACACAGATCCCTCCCCGTCTCCTGATGTTGTATCGTATTTTTCATCAGTGCTCTCTTTGCTTTTGATGGACGATCATGCAGAAGGGGTCCCCGAATCCTGCGATTCAGCAAAATTTATAAGATCCTTTGTGGATTTTCATCTGCATGAGCATTTCTTCAGGAAAATTCCCGGCAAGTGCACTATTGGGCTGAGCCCCCATCCCTCCAGTATGCACGAGCTGCCGCAATCCCGCTTTGAAAACTTTTGTAAGCCTAAAATGATTCGAGCATCCTGTAGAACTCTTTGAAGAGATAAATTGAATCATGAGGGCCCGGAGAGTCCTCGGGATGGTACTGAACCGTAAAGAAAAATTTCGACCTGTCTCTAATCCCTTCAAGTGTTCCATCATTTAAATTCACATGTGTTATTTCGGCTTTCCCCTTCACACTGTTTATGTCAATGGCGAAACTGTGATTCTGCGCCGTTATTTCCACCCCTCCCGTCTCAAGATTTTTAACCGGATGGTTCGCCCCCCTGTGCCCGAATTTCATCTTGTAACTTTTACCTCCCAGGGCAAGCGAGAGTATTTGATGTCCGAGGCAGATTCCAAAAATCGGAATTTTCCCGATCAAATTTCTAACATTTTCGATTGCATACCTGACGGGTTCAGGATCCCCGGGTCCGTTGGAAAGAAATACCCCGTGTGGTTTCATTTCGAGAACTTCTGTGTAGGGTGTGGTCGCTGGAACAACATAGGTCTCAATTCCCAAGGAATTCATGATCCTGAGAATGTTTTTCTTCACTCCGAAGTCATATACCACAACCCTGTATCTCCATCTTGTGGGTTTTTCGTATGTTTTTCCGTTCCAGATCCCCTCTCTAAATAGATAGGGTTTCTCCGTTGTTACCTGTTTGACGAGGTCTCTTCCCTTGATATCCGGTATTTCACGGGCAATTTGTACTGCTTTATCAGGTGAGATGTCTTTTGTGGTTATGTACACCCGCATACTGCCTTTTTCGCGTATTTTTTTTGTTATTGCCCGTGTATCAACGCCCTCGACGCCCGGAATCCCGTATTCGTTTAAAAAACTGGATAAATCTCTCGTTGCTCTATAATTCGAGTAATGTCTGGTCAGCTCTTTAACAATAAATCCCTCAACCCAGGGTCTCCTCGATTCGAAATCCTGCTCGTTGACTCCATAATTGCCGATCAGCGGATATGTCATTAATACAATCTGTCCCTTATACGAGGGATCAGTAAGTATCTCCTGGTATCCGCTCATGGATGTGTTAAACACAATTTCACCACGGGCATCGGTGTAAGCTCCAAATGCCCTGCCAATAAAGTATGATCCATCTTCAAATGCAACAATAGCTTTCATACTGGGCTATATTTTAATCCAGATTTGCACTCAGGACTAACTTCCAATATCTCCCGGGCATGGGATACCCCTTTTCGCTCTCATAATTAACATCAAACAGGTTCTTCACCTTCAAAAGGATTGAAAACTTTCCGATCTGTTTTTCAGCCTCAATGTTTACAAGGGTATAGGGATCGAGCTCACCGTATTCGTCTCTGAAAATGTAATACCTTTTCCCCACATACTGGACAGAAGTTCTTACCGTAAAAAGTTTCCATGGCGTGAATGACAGATCAAATGTAAGTTTATGCTCGGGTCTGTATTCGAGAAAATCAAATTCACGGTCTTCTGACAGATTTTTAGACTTCATGTAAGTGTAGTTGAGCCTGACATTCTTCCCTGCAAGTGAGAGCTCCACTCCCGAGTATCTTGCCCTGTTGATGTTTTGCATCTGATAATGATCGGCATCGACTTTAACACGGTCTATCAAGTCTTTGACTTCTGAGTCGAAGATGTTCACACCTATTTCAACCCCGCCGTACAGATATGTGCCACCAAAATCGAGATTTAAAGTCCTTTCCGGTCTTAAGTCCGGATTTGGATAGTAGCGGCCCATCCTCGATGAAAACAGTTCTTTCAAAGTCGGAAATCTTGAGCGAACTGCTGCGGATGCCTTTAACCTGAAATTCCCGAAAACATCGGTCCATCCAAGCGATGGGTTGAATGTTACCATACTGCTCCTGTCTGCCTCTTCTGCCTTCATAAACGAGATGTTAAATCCCGGGGCAATATTCCCCAAAACAGTTCTAAAAGTTACATCGGATCCAAGTGAACCATTGTATGCGTCATACTGTACCCAGGGCTCGTCTTCACTTCCCTTTTCCCTGTGCACATCCTTTTTGAATGTCAAACCCAGGGTTGCATCCGGGAAATCGAGGTAGAAGTTTCCTCCCAATGAATAGTCGTCGTAAGTGCTCTTCCATTTTAAAGTGGAAAATGTTGAGTCCCTGTAAGCTTCGAGGATGTTGTAAAAACCCTGATAGTAGATGTTGGTTCTTGTAATTATCCCAGAAAAAGTTATCTCGTGTGAAAGTTTGAAGATTTTTTCGCGCCAGATGGGAAATTTCCAGTATCTTGGTCTTGATGTTCCCACTTCAATGGGGATACCCCGGGAGTTATCGACAATTCCCGCATTGAAGAAGAATTTTCCCCAGGAAATTGACTTATATCCGGCTTTAAAGCGAATGTTTTTCTTTTCATACCAGGAATTTTCGCGCACACCACCGTCTTCGTTGAGATCCGGTTCAAAATTATCAGATAGGTAATAACCATCCGATTTTGACAGTCCGCCGGCAAGGAGAAAGCCCAATTGGCCTGTCTGAAAGGAATATGTAAAGTTGAAGAACCTGTCAAAATTTCTGCCGAGACCCAGGGATACTCTTCTATACCTGTGAAATGGGGATGCAGTTACGAAGTTTATAACTCCTCCCATTGCGTTGGGACCGAAGACATCTGCTCCTGTTCCCCTGAAGACTTTGATCTTCTCGAGATCAGACATGGGGAGCTGAGAGACATCAAAGGTTCCATCATAGGGCAGAACCACAGGGACTCCATCAACCATGATAACGATCTCCCTCGTGTCGAATCCCCTTATCATCACATCTGCTCCTGTTTTACCACCATAGGAAACATATACACCTGCCAGATGGTTGATCGCTTCATCAGGAGATTCTGCTGTTTTCAAAAATGTGTCTGGAATTTCCACGGCTCCTGAAATAAGCGATATGGGCTCTGCCTTGGCTTTAATGACAACCTCATCGATAACGGTCAGTGTATCATGAAAGATCAAAGGCAACAAGAGCAAAATGCCGATCATCTTGTAACCTCCTTTCGTTTTTTCAGTTTTTGAGCCATTTCAACGGGATCAATTTCCCCCACCTCAACCACAGTTACCTCCTTTTTGTCTATGAAATCAAAAAATCTGTCCAGAATTGACTTTCTCACAACAACGACCATGTCTTTTCCAGAACGATAGAAGGTATTAAACACATCAAGGAGTCCCTTTCCTGAAAGCTCGAGGGGACCGAATTCATCAAAGACATAGATGTCTGCATCTGGCGGCTTCTTTAGATGCTGGACAATCTGACTTTTGGCACCAGTTAACAAAACATACCTTCTGCCTACCCTTTCCCCCTCACCTTTTCGAGCTACATGCTGAACTCTCACGCCGTAAGGCAGTATGAGTGCCTCGTACCCGAGAATCTCACCTTTTTTCATTATCGTTGGTGCAATTATGCCGGCGATCTTCATTTCAGGTAATTTTTTCACGAGTTTCATCAAAAACTCTGTTTTTCCGCTTTTCACTTCACCTGTGATTACGAGCAACATTTTTCAAATCCCTCCAGAGCTATGGCAATTGTTAAATTCTCGGCGAGCAGGATCACATTCCTGAACACCGTGATGACAAAAAGGGTTAACCGCCTGATTGACCACCTGAAACCACCCCGCAACCTCATAGCCAGGTAAGTTGTTTCAACACTGTGAACAATGATAGGCACAAGATTAAGAGCAATGGTAACATACACTCCAATGTCCCTCATCCCCAATCTGGCGAAAAAGCCCGCTATGTCCTGTGGACTTGTGTAACTCGTGAGTACGAAAATCCATGTAAACATGACAAGCCCGGTTATTGCAATTTTCAAGCTCTCCAGCAGATATTTCTTTGAGGCAAGTGCAAAACCGAAAATTCTGATGTCCTTTCCGGGCATGATCAGTGGATAAAAAGAGACGATAAACAGCACAAAGACCCAGAATCTCCATTTTTTGAAGAAATTCAGGCTGCCTCTATTGAGTGAAAATCCGATAACGAGATAGAGTGCCGATGCCGCATAGAATGAGACACCAGAAAGAGTATTGAGGAGTACAGGAATGGATATAAAAATGGGCCAGATTAGTCTCTTCAAATTCTAACCTCCTCTTTGAGTCTCCTTGAAACAATGTAGGCAAAGAGCCCATCCAGAGCACCGACGATGAAAAGTATCACAAGGTAGCCCAGAAACACTTTAAGAGCCTGTGATTCAGGTAATCCAAGCAGTCCGGTTAATTTTTTCAGCAGTTCTAAGTAAAAGTAGTAGATCCTCTTTGACAGAATAAGTCCCTGGATAAGCAGCCTGTGAAGAGGAGACCACATGACAATGAAACCACCAGTCAAAATGTAACCGGGAAATGTGGATCGTGTTAAACTCAGAATGACCTCCGCCATGGTTGCCTCGATGAGGATTGCAAGAAACGGTGAAAGCACAAAACCTCCGGGAGAGAATATCTTCATTATTGCAACTATGACCCCAATTTTTAAGGTGGATCCCCTGGTAGGAACAAATGTCCTTGCAGTAAGAATGATGGGAACAGCGACGAGGCTCATAAACACCCCTTTGAAAGGTAAGTTCAGAGCATGGACTACAGCACCACCAAACATTTCCCACACACCCCATACAAGAGCAAAAACTACGATATAAGCCCTTTCCCTACTCCTCTGCAATTAACTTACCTCCTTCGAGTTTTAAAAGCCTGTCAGATACTCTGTGTAGAAAGTCCCTGTCATGGGAGAAGAGAATTACCGAACGACCTTCACGCTTCAGGTCAGCGAGAAATTCCGCAAATTTTCTCAAACTGTGGTAGTCGAGACCGGTTGTTGGTTCGTCATAAACCATGATTTCAAACCTTGAATTTGCAGCAATGGCAAATCTCATAAGCTCGCCCCGCGAGAGCCTTAATATCCTGAAATCGTCTTCAATCTTCAGGTTGAGTCTCTTTAACCTTGATCTGATTGTGGGGTCAAAACCAATTTCGTCCCTTACCCTCAATCCAAAAACCTGTGCATAGGGGTCCTGAAACACAAGACCAATCCTTGATCCTCCAAGAGGTTTTTTAACCGGGTTATTTTTGTATAAAATTTTTCCACTTTGAGGTGAGAGGAAGCCCGCTATAATCTTTGCCAGCGTGGTTTTGCCAGCTCCGTTTTTACCGTAAATTCCGGTTATACTCCCGGGATGGATCTCAAGGTCCAATCCCGTAAAGATCCTTTTATTTTTGTAAGAAAAATCTACACCGTAGAGTCCGAGCACAGGGGGTAGTCCGTTTAAAGAAATTCTGGGTATGGAAAAATCGTAGGGCGTAACCCTGATTCCGAGTGCTCTCAAATCCCCTTCTGCCGGGATGAGTTTTTTCTCGTGTATTACAAACTTTTTTGAATTCTCAAAATGATAGAGATGCGAAGAGATCAGTAAGAATTTGCCACTTGAGGAGAGGATGTCCTTTAGGGATCTTACACCCTCGCAATCGAGATTTGCGAATGGCTCGTCGAGAATTACAGCAGGTGTATCTTTTTGTAGTTGTTTTACAATCAAAACCTTCTGTTTTTCTCCTGAAGAAAGTTGACGGATGAGTCTGCCTTTCAGAGTTGAAAGTTCAAATTTTCTTGCGAGGGGGTGATCGAGATTCACTTCGTCTTCGACCCTTTCGCTGAGGAGCTGGAGCTCGTAGTTTTGCATAACAGTGGAGACAAACCTCGCAATTTCTTCAGGTGGAGTAGTCCAGGGGTCACGATTATTTACAAAGATTTTGCCGCTCCTGAATCCCGGGTAAATGTGGGGGATGATTCCGTTGATCAGTTGTATAAGGGTGGTTTTTCCACAGCCTGAGATGCCGGCGATTTCCACAATACCGGGCTGCTGGAAGTCCAGGTTAATGTTTTCGAGGAGAGGGGAGATGTCTCTCCTGTATCTGAATGTGAGGTTTGAAATTTTAATCATCGGCACTCCTTTCCGAACACGGGAGGCGAAGCCGTTTCCAGCTTCACCCTATCGGCCTGCCACCATAGCGGAGCCTTAGGTGAACAGGCTCGGAGTTCGGCCTCATTTTTAAACAGAACCGGGATACTGTCAATAGGTAAAATGGGGGATTGTGGATTTAGGGGAGGGGGCGCCGAAGGCGCCCCCTCCCCTTCTATATTTCCACTTCCCCTTTAAACAACTTCTGCCATATCCCGGGTTCTTCCTTGTGTGTCAAATAGTAGTCAATATAACGGGCAGCAGTTTTTCC
>CAZNDM010000017.1:0-8482 GCA_964571845.1 uncultured bacterium
ATCTTCCATCGATAATAAGTGAAAATTGAGGATACCGAGTTCGACGGCACACAGCGTAAGACCGATAGATTTTCTCAAAACCTTGAATATCACTTACAATCACATCGGTAATACACGCCAAAAGGTTTACTCTACATTTTCGCGGACAGGCTTTTCCGTTCCGTAGATCGAATTGATAGGGAATATCTGATATAAATTATCCAGTCAAAGGATCCACACTTAGCACAAATGTTCAACAAAACATTGAAAACGCAGGATAACAATTATTTTCACATAAATCTATTCTGCAGAAATCATGAAAATATACTTTTGTCCAACCATGGAAACCTGCAGATTCTCCAGAGGGTGCATAAGGGAACAGACGTAGAATCCCCGCAGACCACCTATTCCAACCAACGCTGACTCTGGGTTGACAAATATCACTTGAATAGTCATAATAAGCTGATGTGTTTATGCGCATTGATTCAGAGATGAATTGTAACAGCTCAGGGAGATGAGAAATGACTGCTTACAGGTTTTTTGTTACAGCCTTTGAGCTTCTTCTTGAAGTTGCCCCATACCTTCTGATCGGTTTCCTCGTCGCCGGTTTGCTGAAAACTATTTTAAAGACTGATTTTGTCTCACAACATCTGGGTGGAAACGGCATCAGGTCTATTTTAAAAGCCGTTTTAACAGGCATCCCGCTGCCCGTGTGTTCGTGTGGTGTTATCCCAATAGCAGCCACTTTGAGACGACAGGGAGCAAGTAAAGCGGCTGTCCTTGCCTTTCTGTATTCAACTCCGGTTACGGGTGTGGATTCTATTCTTGCCACTTATGCGCTTATGGGACTCAGTTTCGCAATTTTCAGATCAGTTGCCGCTCTGATCGGAGGTATTTTCATCGGATTGCTCGTCTTGCTTTTCACAGGGCAATACAGCACGATAAGAAGGGATACAGGCATGTCCGGCAAAAAGCTGTCCCTGTGGGAAGGTTTTAGGTATGGATTCCTTGAGTTGCCAGCCGACATAGGCAAATGGATAATCATAGGAATACTGGCAGGTGCGGCGATATCAACGATCGTGCCAGAAGGTTTTATTTCTCGTTACCTCTCAAATCCGTACCTGAGTTATCCCATGATGCTGCTCTTTTCAATTCCCCTATATGTCTGTGCCACGGGTTCAATTCCCATTGCCGTTGCACTGATCTGGAAGGGATTGACCCCGGGAGCTGCCCTTGCATTTCTTATCGCAGGTCCTGCAACCAATACAGTAACCATTACTTTTATTTTGAAAGAATTCAAGAAGAAAATGTTTTTCATCTACATCGCAGGAATCCTTGTAACATCAGTTGTTTCAGGTGTTATTTTCGATCTATTTTTCAAAGATTCCGTCAGGTCAGTTGGTGAATTTGCAGAGAGGGGATTGACTTTTGAAATAAAGGTAATCTCAGCATTTATCCTGCTCCTCATCATTGGTTTTGCCACGCTGAGAAAGGAGGAGGTGAAACATGTGGGTGATGTGAGATTCAGGGTCCCGGATATGAACTGTGAGGGGTGTGTAAGAAGTATAAAATCAACTCTTCTTGCAATTGAGGGAATAAAGAATGTGAGTATTGATCTCAAAACCAAAGAGGTCTTTGTTGAAAGTGAGATAGACGACAAAACGATCGCAAAGGCTATTGCCAGCGCTGGTTACACTGTCCAGAAAATAAAGGACTAATTTACAACCACAAAATCAACTCTGCGGTTAAACGCTCTTTCCTGTTCTGTCCGGTTGAACTTCGAAATCCGTGTTTCACCATAGCCACGGGGGATAAGCATGTCTGGATGCACACCTTTTTTAACAAGATAGTCCCTTACGGCAAGAGCTCTTTTGAGAGACAGTGCAAGATTATAGCTGAAAGGACCGTCAGAGCTTGCATGTCCCGCAATTTCCACCTTCAGGTCAGGATTTGACTTCAGAATTTCTGCCACCCGATCGAGTTTGACTGCTTCTTTGGGCAGGATGTCGTAAGAGTCAAAGGCAAAGTAAATTGCAGGGAAGTTTGTCCTTACCCTTTCTTTTGCAATTACAGATCCCTTTATGCCAGAAATTGAAAGTTCCACAGCTAAGGGTTTCTCATCTGAAATTGCGACAACCCTTGTGTCCGTGCCAAAATCCGTTGAGGCTTCAATAACATGCACACCATAGGGGAGCTCTACGCTGAAACTTCCGTTTTTCGCAAAAATTTTCATGCCATCAGGTTCGATGTAAACATAACCTTCCAGTGGTTCACCTGTTTGAGAATCTATGATTTTCCCGCTGATACGCGCTGTTATGGGCCTCAATCCCACGGAGAGTCTTTTGTGTCCACCTGCCCTGGGGTGAATCCTGAATGAAACCGGTTTGTAGCCGCTCGCATTGACCGTAATAAGGTATTCTCCGGGCTCGATATCCTCGATGTAAAATTTCCCATCTATTCCAGATTTCATGTAGAGTCTGAGTTTTGGGACGATAATTTCAGCTATCAGTGGCTCCATGGTGCTGGCGTCGTAAACCTTCCCTTCAATGCTCATCAGTAACTCAGGGACGCGGGGTTTCCTTGTATAGCTTATGCCAAGAGAGAGTTCTATCGATGGGTCTTCAGAGGGGAATATTGTGGGTTTGAGCACAACTCCAGAGATCTTTCGGTGTCTCAGGTGGCTGTCTATGCCGAAATAAAGAGACCAGTTTGTCAGAAATCTGTAGTCCACGCCAAGCCCGATTTTCACCGGGGATTTACCGTAAACTGACTTCACATCGTACAGTGGATAAGTAAGTATTGGATTCCACATAAACCTTGCAAAGAGATCGAGCCGGGAGATTGAACGGGAGTAGAGGAGTGCGAATACTCCATAGATCAGTCCTGCTCCCTGAAATGCATTATCCCTGTTGTAAGCCCCAAGGTTGAAGTGTAGATGATTTTTACTGCCAAGATCCATGCTGAGAGCTCCCACAACTCCGTAATCCATACCAGTGTTATATCTTCTGAGTAACCCCTGTGACCACTCGATGGGTATCATAAACTGTGGTATTATTGAGAAATAACTATTCGAGGAAAGTTTTTTCCCGGTTCGAAAAGAGAGTGTGATTTCCCCTATTCCGGCACTTGCGCCCTTTCCAAAGATATTGTCCATGTGATATGCGCCGGAAAAACTCATGTGGAAATGTTTGCTAAAAGTGTAACCAATAGCCGGGTAATAGTTACCAAGGATAAAAAGTGTTGATTCAGGTGGATTTTCGGTAAGAGGATTTATGCCCCAGGGTCCGTAAACGAGATTTGCTGAAAAACCGACGGAGAGAAGACCCTTTTCGAACGGAGTGGCAAAATAAATGTCCCCAATACCTCTATGACCATTAAAGGTAAGGGCTATGAGGAGTAATAAAGGATTCATGACAGCCCTCCTTTTTGAGATTTATTATTACCTCAGTATTGATAAAGTGCAACTCTTTTCAGACTGTTCGCAGGTGTAATCCAGATTCCTGTCGCATTGATACACACGATCTGCGGTCTTTTTTGTCATGTGAGTGAATAATCGTGTGTAAAACTTCCGTATCCGGGTTCGTGAAAATTTTAAATACGGGATTTTGCCAGGAAAATTTACGATTTTCCCCGCATTTTGCTCCTATTCTCGCAAAGTTGACCATTTTTTTATACATTGTTATAATAAGCCAATGATTGCGAGAAAACTGGCTATCCTGATCTTTGTGACACTCCTTTTTTCCTCCTGTATTAAATCACCGGTTATAGATCAGACCTATTACGATTACTTCCCATACGAGGTTGGTAAATCCTGGACATACCTGAAAGACGACGCTGATACTGTAAACATCACAATTGTGGGCGACACACTTATAGGTGAAGACAGTCTCCTTATTTTTGAAAGTTACGATGGTTCAAGAACTTACATGCTCCCTACGACATCGGCATTCTACACACTGGAGGATACAGCCGTTGTGGGTCCCGGAGGAGAGGAAGTCAGACTCGAAGACAACATCTTTTTTCTATATCTCGAAAAACCCCTTGTAACTGGAAATAGCTGGGAGGATCATTACTTCAACAAAGTTATCGTTACCGAAGATACATTCTGGATCAGGCACTCGAGGCTTGGTGAGGTTTCGGATCTTGAAACGGTAAATGTACCTGCAGGGACCTTTGAAAATGTTTACAGGGTACGAATGGTGGAGGATCTGGTCATTGGAACTCCCGACGGCGTTAGCGAGAGAAGTTACATGAAGAGTGTGTATTTTGCGCCTGAGAGGGGACCTGTTAAGCAACTGATAACAATTTATCAGTACGATTCCACATCCAGTGGTGTTTCTGATACGACTTTTACAGTAAAATTGGAGCTAATTCGCTGATTTATGTGTGGATGTCAGAGAAAATTCAGAGCCGTCCATAATCGTGGGGGTGGTGTATCCAGGGAGGTGTTAACACATGAAAAAGATTGACACGCGTGTCGTTCATGGACCGCGTCACGAGTTTGATCCCCATACAGGGGCTCACAGGATGCCCATTTACATGACGACCACATTTGTTTTCAGAGACACGGCTCATGCAGAGAGAATTTTCAGCGGTGAGGAGCACGGATTTATTTATTCAAGAAGGTCAAATCCCACCGTGGAATACCTTGAAGAAAAAGTGGCATTCCTTGAAGGTGCGGAAGCGGGCCTTGCCACCGCGTCCGGTATGGCGGCTTTGAATACACTGTTTGTCAGACTGCTGAAAACAGGAGACAGGGTGATCGCCTCCTCTCCCCTATACGGTGGCACCTATGCCCTGCTTGAGCTATTTAAAGAAAGATACGGTGTCTCTGTCGATTACATACCTGCCAACGAATTCCATCTAAAAGTTGAGAATTACATTGACGAAAGGACAAAGTTTATCTATGTTGAAACTCCGGCAAACCCCACTCTCGACATTGTTGATATTGAAGCTACAGCAAAGGTTGCGCGAAAATACGGGATCCCTCTTGTTGTTGACAACACATTTGCAACGCCTATTGCCCAGAGACCCATTGAACTTGGTGCCAGCTTCGTCATTCACAGTATGACAAAGTACCTATCCGGTCATGGAGACACACTTGCAGGGATTATCTGTGGACCTGCCGAGATTTTAAAGCCCATGAAGAATAAAGAATTGAGATTCCTCGGTGGCATCCTTTCTCCCTTCAACGCCTACCTCGTTCTGCGTGGAATCAAAACACTTGCAGTGAGAGTGAGGAAACATTCTGAAAATGCGCAGAAAGTCGCAGAATTTCTGCATGACCATCCGAAGGTTGAAAAAGTCATGTATCCCGGCTTACCCGATCATCCCCTGCACGATGTTGCAGAGAAACAGATGAACGGGATTTATTCAGGTGTTCTGAGTTTTATTGTCAAAGGCGGGAGGGAGGCGGGTCGCAAATTACTTGAATCCGTCAAAATACCTGCTCTTGCTGTATCTCTTGGAGATACAGATTCTCTCATTGAGCACCCTGCATCGATGACCCACGCAACCTATTCTGAAGAAGAGCTGAAAAAAGTGGGAATCCATGAAGGTTTGATCAGACTTTCAGTTGGCATCGAGGATGCAGATGATTTGATAAAAGATCTCGATCAGGCACTTTCGAGAATTTAAGCCTGTTCTTTGAAAAGACAAAATTTTTTATGGGAGGTTAAAGCATGGATTCTGACATGCGTCTGGATACAAAAGTAGTGCATGGACCGAGGCACGAGCATGACCCGCAAACCGGGTCTCATAGAATTCCGATTTACCAGACCTCGTCCTTTGTTTTTAAAAGCGCCGATCACGGCGCCCGAATCTTTAGTGGAGAAGAGGAGGGTTATGTTTACACCCGCCTTGGGAATCCCACTATTGATTACCTCGAAGAAAAGGTCGCCTTCCTTGAAGGAGCAGAGGCAGGTGTCGCAACTGCTTCAGGTATGGCAGCGGTCTCTGCTGTTGTTTTCGGCACCTGTGACGCCGGCGATAAGGTCATCGTATCAGATCCTGTCTATGGCGGCACTTTCGCTTTCTTTGAGCTTATCAAGAAAAAGTTTAAAATTGATGTTGTTTACCTCCCCGCCGTCAAATTCCCCGACATGCTTGAAGATCACATTGACGAAAGAACAAAGCTCATTTACATCGAGACTCCGGCAAACCCCACCCTCGACATCGTCGATATTGAAGCCACTGCAAACATTTCAAAAAAGCATGGAATACCCCTCGCTGTTGACAACACGTTCGCAACTCCAATAACTCAGAGACCGATTGAACTCGGGGCTGATATTGTTTTGCACAGTATGACAAAATATCTGTCAGGACACGGGGACACGATCGGTGGCATCGTTGTGGGTAAAAAAGATTTCATTCACATGTTAAAACACGACATCGTTTCTCACATTGGCTCAAATTATTGCCCATTCAACGCCTATTTTATTTTGAGGGGTATCAAAACCCTTGCCGTGCGCGTAAGGAAACATTCCGAAAATGCCATGAAGGTGGCAGAGTTTTTGAAGACCCATCCGATGGTGGAAAAGGTACTTTATCCGGGACTGCCCGACCACCCACTCCACGAAGTTGCGAAAAAACAGATGAACGGAATGTATTCAGGTGTTCTGAGCTTTATCGTTAAAGGCGGTAAGGAGGCGGGGAAAAAGCTGATAGAAACAGTAAAAATACCTGCTCTCGCGGTGTCCCTTGGGGATACTGATTCCTATATAGAGCACCCAGCTTCAATGACGCATTCAAGTTACTCAGATGAGGAGTTAAAGAAGGCAGGAATACATCAGGGCTTAGTCAGACTCTCTGTCGGGATCGAGGATCCCGACGATCTGATAGAGGATCTTAACAGGGCATTAAATAGCCTCAAAATTTAAGGAGGTTAATATGATTGGAATAATTGGATATGGGTCCTATGTGCCCATATACAGGATAAAGGTTGAAGAAATAGCCAGACAGTGGGGAGACAATGCGGAGGCAATAAAGAACGGGATAAAGGTGTATGAAAAGACGGTGCCCGGACAGGATGAGGACACGATCACTATCTCTTACATGGCTGCAAAGTACGCGCTCATCAGGGCTGGTATAGATCCAAAGGAGATAGGCGCCCTCTACATCGGCTCTGAATCTCATCCTTACGCAGTCAAACCATCTGGAACAGTTGTCGCTGAAGCACTCGGTATGGTCCCGGACATCCACATTGCAGATTACGAGTTTGCCTGTAAAGCTGGTACAGAAGCAATGTTTGTTGCCTACACACATGTGAAAGCTGGACACATGAAGTATGCAATGGGAATTGGAGCCGACACATCTCAGGGAGCACCGGGCGATGCCCTTGAGTACACAGCTGCTGCCGGCGGTTCTGCCTTTATCTTTGGGAAGGGCGATAAGGTTATCGCTGAGGTTGTTGACACATACTCCTATACAACCGATACAGCAGATTTCTGGAGAAGAGAGACAAGGCCATACCCCAAACACGGCGGCAGATTCACAGGAGATCCCGCATATTTCCACCATGTTCTCAGCGCTGCAAGAGGGATTATGGAGAAAAATGGTCTGACGGCTAAAGATTTCAGATACGCCGTATTCCACATGCCCAACGCATCCTTCCCCATGAGAGCCGCAAGGAGGCTCGGATTTACAAAAGAACAGTACGAAGTCGGTCTGATAGTCCCCTACACTGGCAACTTTTATTCCGGGGCATCCCCCACAGGGCTGTCAGCCTCACTCGATGATGCCAAACCGGGCGATCTGATCCTCATGGTCTCCTTTGGCTCTGGTGCCGGTAGCGATGCCTTTATTTTCAGGGTAACTGAAAGGATCAATGAGGTTCGCGACATGGTACCAAAGGTATGGGATCAGATCAAAACACCAAGGAGACGCTATCTCACTTACGGCGAATATGCCAAATTTAGAGAGAAGATCTTAATGAATGAATAGGAGGAGAAAAAATGAGAGATGTAGCAGTCATCGGAGTAGGCTGGCCCAAATGGGGTGAGCTCTGGAAAAAGGACATAAGAAACATTTTTGTTGAGGCAGCATTAATGGCAATTGATGATGCCGGGGTGGATCACATTGATTCCATGTATGTCGCATCCATGTCCCCTGGACTATGGAGCAAACAGGAACACCTCGGTGCCCTGATGGCTGATTACCTTGGCCAGACCCCTATCCCGGCTGTCAGGGTAGAATCGGCATGTGCTTCAGGCGGAATGGCCGTCAGAATGGGATTTATTGAAGTAGCTTCAGGAATGAGTGACATCGTCCTCGTCGGCGGAGTTGAAAAAATGTGGACCGGTGAGGACTTCACAGCTGCACTTGCCACAGCAGCTGACCAGGAATACGAGGCATTCCATGGACTCACCTTCCCTGCCCTCTATGCCCTTATGGCAAGAAGACACATGTACGAATTCGGCACAAAGAGAGAACAGCTTGCCATGGTTTCCGTTAAAAACCACGCAAATGGAGCCAAAAACCCGAGAGCACAGTATCAAAGGGAGAT
>CAZNDM010000018.1:0-3992 GCA_964571845.1 uncultured bacterium
TTTTATTTTCCACTATTGCTTACGAGAAGATCCACCTCCAGCCCTCTCTCCCGCTAGCGGGAGGAGACATCCACAACCTCCCCTCCCGCAAAGCGGGAGGGGATTATCCCTACCATCGCCCCTCCCACGAAGTGGGAGAGTCCACACACAACTCCCCTCCCGCCATGCGGGAGGGGATTAAGGGGAGGGCAATAAACCCCCACCAGCTTTTCTCTGTCAAATCAGCTCTTTCTGCCCCCTCCTTAATCCTCCCCCACGCCGCTCTACGGCGTGGGGGAGGGGTTGAAGGAAAGTCCCCGCGAAGCGGGGGCAAGTGTCCTTTAATACCTTACAAAGCAGCATGTGTAAAGTGGCTCTCCTCAAAATTTTTTCGAGAGAATTGGAAGAAAGGTTGCAATTCCATTTACAGGGGAGCTCGAAAAGTATTTTACCAGTAACTGCCTCGCCTTTTACTCTGCGAGAAAAGTCCTTTTATTTTCCATTCTTCCTTACGAAAAGATCCACCTCCAGCCCTCTCTCCCGCTTGCGGGAGGAGACATCCACAACCTCCCCTCCGCAAAGAGGGAGGGGATTATCCCTACCATCGCCCCTCCCACGAAATGGGAGAGTCCACACACAACTCCCCTCCCGCCAGGCGGGAGGGGATTAAGGGGAGGGCAGAAAGAGCCATTCTCACTTTTCACTGTCAGTTCTGCTATTCTTGCCCTCCCCTTTATTTTTCCAAATCTCATCGTGATTCGGGTGTGGAGGGTGAGAAAATCCTACACAGTTACATGCTGCGGAGGATGTTAAAAATTTACATTTTCCCTTTGTCTCAAAGTGTTTTTTTTAAACAGCCCCGGGAGTTCACTTGACTGTTAATTGCAGAAAAGTGATAATAAAATACCTTCACAGGTGGGGCTGTAGCTCAGTTGGGAGAGCACAGGCTTTGCAAGCCTGGGGTCAGGGGTTCGAATCCCCTCAGCTCCACCATTTTTATTGGATTTCAACGATTTTCAAATCCCCTGGATGAAACTTGGCAAGCTGACCGCAGGCCCCTCCTACATCTCCACCCCGTGAAGCCCTTAGCGTGACCGTGTGAGGCAGTTTCTGCAGTCGTCTCATGAATCTTTCTATTTCCCTTTCAGTCGGTGCTCTGAATATTGCACCAGGATATGGGTTGAAGGGTATCACATTGATCTTTGAGGGTATGCCACTAACAAATTCCTCAAGTGCCCTTATGTCGTCCTCACTATCGTTAAATCCCGGGAGAAGAAGATATTCAAATGTTACCCATCTTCTCTTTTTTTCAAAATAGTGAATAATGGCTTTGCGAAGTTTATGAAGAGGATATGCCTTTGCGACAGGGACAATTTCTGCTCTTTTGCTCTGAATGGCTGAATGCAAAGAAACTGCCAGTTTTACCTGCCTGTCAAATTCAGCAAGCTCGTAAATACCGGGAATGATCCCAACAGTTGAAATGGTTATCCTCCGTGAGCCTATATTGAGTCCGATGTGTGAATTGAGGGTGTAAACTGACTTTTTTACCTCGTTTAGGTTCACAAGGGGTTCGCCCATTCCCATGTAAACGACATTTGTTATCCGGAGTTCGGGATCACCTGTGTATGTTCTCATGAATTTCTGCACCTGAAGTACCTGATCAGCAATTTCCCAGAATTTCAGGTTTCTCGTGAATCCCAGTGATCCGGTGGCGCAGAACTTGCATCCCATGGGGCACCCTACCTGAACCGAGACACAAACCGTTTTTCTGTCACCGTCAGGGATGTAAACACTTTCAACCTCTTTTCCGTCTTCGAGTTGGAAGAGAAACTTTACACTCCCATCTCTGGATGGATATGCTGCTTTGAGCTTGAGCTCTCCCACATATCCGTTCTCTTTCAACAGTGCTCTTGCCTTTTTTGAGATGTCTGACATGCTATCAATGGATGTAACGCCCCTTTTCCACATCCATCTATAGATCTGGGACGCCCGGAATCTGGACTCACCCAGACCCTCCATCAGGTCGCCAAGTTCTTTGATGTTGAGTGCTTTGTAGTTGTACATCACTGGAACTTCCTCTTGATGTAAGGAAGAATGTACTGATCTATTGAATGCTCGATCATTTCACGGACTATGCGATAAAAGGATAGCTGGTGACCAATGGGATCTGGAACTTCTTCACCATCAGGCATGAACATCTTTGCCACATTTTTGGAATCCATTTCTCTTACCTTTTCCAGGTGATATTTTTCCATGCAATAAATTACATCAGCCGCCTTGATGTCAGCAGGAGTTAATTTCTGGGAGAAATGGGGACCCACCCTGTAGCCTTTTTCAACAAGAACCTCGATGGCAAGTTCGTTCATGGGCATTCCGTTCATGGCATCTGTACCCCTTGAGACTACATCAACATTCAAAAGGAGGTCAGAACCGAGTTTGTTTTTTAAAATCCATGCAGCCATTGGACTTCTGCATGTATTACCTGTGCAGAGGAAGATTACAGTCATTATCAGATCTTCGCTAAACTTTATCTCGTCACCAATGGTCTCTTCAATGTCAAGGAGGGAAACAGGGCCTTTTCTTTTCAAAACAGGCACTTTGTCAGACACATCAAGAACAGTTGATGGCAGGTTTCCGTCAGCATCCTGGGGAAATACGAAATCCACCCGATCGCCAAGATGAGCCTCTACATCCTTATGGCTAAAAAGTGGTGGTTTCCCGGATATATTTGCACTTGTTGATGCAAGAGGAAAATCGATTCGCGAGAGAATATCCCTTACTACAGGATGATCCGGAATGCGTATTCCGATCTTTCCTTCATCTGAAACAACCGCGGATGGAGCATCAGGTTTTGCCTTCAAAACAAGGGTTATGGGACCCGGCATGAATTTATCAATCAGCTTTTTAACACCGGGATGTCCGTAAGATCCCAGTTGCGTTATCCAGCTTTTATCAGGGACAAAGACTGTAAACGGTTTTTCTCTTGGTCTTTCTTTGATTTCGTAGATTCTCTCAACAGCATCTTTGTTACGGGCATCAGCAATAAGGCCAAACACAGTTTCTGTGGGTATTGCAACAACCCCACCGTTTCTTAAAATTTCGATAACTTTTTCGATCATGGTTACCTCGTAAACTGAAATCCCCAGAAAACAGCGGGATATTTTGTGAATGGAATTGTAAATTCCATGGTCAAACCGAATGGTATCTTTTTAAAGTACGCACTCCCTCTTTTTCTCTTGAGATCTACGCCGATGAAAAAGGCGCTGAATTCTTTGAAAGTTTTAATATCTCCGAGATCAACATCTTTGTAAACGAGCATTCTGTAATCAGGTGCGCGAAGTATTGTCCAGCCCCAGTAGATGGACGAATACAGGGAGAGATTTTTAGAGAACACCACATCTCCTCTGAGTGATATTCCTTCTGCCACCGGGTGATAAGCCATTCCGGCGATAAAAGCCGCGGAGATAAAAGAGTTCTTTTCATCAAGGACTTTTACTTTTGCGAAAGGTCCAAGTCCCTCTCCGATTGAACCTCTCATGCCGAAGTCAAGGGATGCTGAGGCACCGTACATCAGATATCCACCTATGTTCGGATAGAGAAATGCCCCGAGATTGCTGGCTTTTGACTTTTCTTTAACGCTGCTGTCAAAGTAAAGTGGCATGTTGCCATACCATCCGGCATTCACTTCGCCGGGTTTAAGAGATTCAGCTGTCTGGAAGGTACCGAAGAAACACCCCTGCAGAAGAAGTATGACGGGCAAAAAGAGTACTGATTTATTCATGAGACAAATGGAGCCCACGACCGGACTCGAACCGGTGACCTCGTCCTTACCAAGGACGTGCTCTGCCGCCTGAGCTACGTGGGCGTAAATAAAAAAGAGCGGGAGACGGGATTCGAACCCGCGACACCCAGCTTGGAAGGCTGGAACTCTACCAGCTGAGTTACTCCCGCCCTTTTAAATGGTGGAGGGGGGAGGATTCGAACCCCCGAAGGCTGAGCCACCGGGTTTACAG
>CAZNDM010000019.1:0-10536 GCA_964571845.1 uncultured bacterium
ATAAAGGAGGGGGTATGAGAGCGGATCAGGCAGAGAAAAGCGGAATGTGTTTTTTGCCCTCCCCTCAATCCCCTCCCGCAAGCGGGAGGGGAGGTTGTGGATGGATCCTCACACAAGCGGAAAAGGAGGTGATAGGTGATACCAACACAGAAGTGGGAGGGAGCGGTAGGTATTCTTCTCACGGAAAGCGGAAGGAGATAGTAGTAATGAACATCGCATGCGAGAGGAGGTGTCGTTGAACTTCGCAGGTAGAAAGGAAATCTACATTTCTATCTCCTAAAAGTGCAATATCATAATGTAAGAAGTAATGTCAAACCCCTCCCCCACAGCACGCAAGTGCTGTGGGGGAGGATAAAGGAGGGGGCATGAGAGCGGATCAGACAGGGAAAAGCGGAATGTGTTTTTTGCCCTCCCCTCAATCCCCTCCCGCAAGCGGGAGGGGAGGTTGTGTGTGACCCCTCCCACTTCGTGAGAGAGGAGTTTGTGAGTGAATCCTCCTATTTCGTAAGAGCTTGTGGATGACCCCTCCCATAAAACGGGAGGATAGGTTGTGGGCAAATTCCCCCCATGGCAAAAGGGGGGCGATTTGTGTCATCTTGGTTTGTGAGAGGGGATATTGTGGTAGAAACATCCTGGATGGATAGTCGTAAAATACTTCTGCATACCATAATTGAGTTTTTTCTCTCGCAATGAGCTATAAATTCCTCCCCCGCTTCGCGGGGGAGGACTGAGGAGGGGGCAGAAAGAGCAGATCTGACAGGGAAAAGCGGGTGAAGTTTTATTGCCCTCCCCTCAATCCCCTCCCGCAAGCGGGAGGGGAGTTTGCGAGTAACCCCCGCAAGCGGGAGGGGAGTTTGCGAGTGACCCCTCACAAATTGTCGAAGGGGAGTTTGCGAGTGACCCCTGCCACTTCGTATCAGGGGAGATTGTAAGTGAACCCTCCCACTTCGTAGTAGGAGAGGTTGTGAGTGACTCCTCTCGAGCGGTAGAAGGGAGGCTGTGGGTTATTCCTCCTGCAGAGCAGGAGGGTGTGTCATTTTCCATTTCTTAGAAAACTCTCTCCCCAGAACGGGAGAAAATGCAAATCCTTGTATTTACATACTTGTTTGGATTTATCCCTGCCACACAGCGATAAAAAGCGGTTGAAAGATCCCTTCTGCAAGCAAGAGAAGCACTGTGAGTGAACCCGTCCCACATTCGGGGGGTCCAGAACAGCCGAATAGAAGCTCATAAAGTTTCCAATATGCAGGAAATTTTTGTATAAACTGTTTAAGAAGCAGAAAAGCTGGTAATCTCTGCCCTTTCTCAATATAAAAGTAACACAGTGTCACGGCGCTCTAAATCACATGAGGTGAAAATTAAATGCTCACCAGGGTCTCTCCGGGTTAAGGTACCGATCACCAATAAAGTTTTATTAAAATGAGTGATCCCTCTTTGAATTTTCCCCCGGTTTCTTGACTTGAGATGAGCGTATTTTTATCATTTGAGCATGTTTTTACTCGCATTATTTTTGTTTGTTGGGGTGGTTCCGGGTCCCCTGAATTCAGAAGCTATAAGGGTGTTGATCCTGGCTTCCTACAATGAAAATGATCCCTGCGGATCAGAGCAGATCAAGGGGATTAAAGAAAAATTTTACGAAATTTATGGGACAGATGCTGTTGAAATACGCACTCTTTACATGAGGGGCAGAAAGGTCAACGTAACGGATTCCACCCGCAAAGTTGTGGCAGAGCAGTTTTATCAAGCTTTTAAAGAATTCAAACCAAAAGTTGTGTTTCTTGTTGACGATCTGGCGATAGATTACATGATTCCTTATCTTCAGTCAGACTCTGCTGATTATATAGTTGTATTTACTGGAATGAATAAAAAACTACTCGATTATCAGAGAAAATACGGGTTCATGGAGAGAATAGAAGGGCATACAGCTATTCCAAAGAAAAATATCACCGGAATTATCGAAAAAATATATGCAAAACTTTCGATTAAATATGCACTGAAACTATTCCCTGCATCACCGATGGACACCGTTGTCTTTGTTTTTGGACCAGATGTTATATCCCAGATTGTCAAAGAACAGATTTTTCATGAGCTCATTGGTTTTAACGAAATTCAGGTTAAAGCTATTACGGTTAAAACTTTTGAAGATTTGATCGACACACTGAATTACATAAATTCCAATCCTCACATACCTTTTTACTATCCTTTAACCCTCACGATCGACAGTGCAGGAAAATTGATGGATATGAATGATCTTGCACCCTATTACAAAAAGTTTGTTAAAAAGCCGGACATAACTTTAAACAAATTTTACTGTTATATGGGATTTTTTGGTGGGGTTAGTCTTGATTTCAAAGCTATGGGTGAGGCTGCTGCCTTGAAAGCGATTGATTACCTCAGAGGGGAAAAAGACATGCGGAAGTTGCGCGTCGAGGAAGCGAATGTCGTGGAAATCGTTTTCAATATATCTCGGATCAAAGAACTCAGTTTAAAAATTCCATTCTGGTTTTTCGTAAACTCGAATATTGTAAGTAAATGAGAAATTTACTGAAACGCCTATTGAAAATAATATACGGGAAATCATCTGTTCGGGAAATTAAGAAAAAAAACATAATTGCAGGAATATTTCTGGTCATAATCGTTATTTATGTGGGAAGTTTTGTTTATTACAGAAGGTCGGTTAATAAGATTGAAAACTATTTTTACACACAATTCGAAGAAAAAGTGTTGTCAGGTCTGTACTCCATCGAGGCAAACCTGAACGAGAATGTAAATCTTTTGATTTACAAATCTTCGACAAATCTAACACCTGTTCCACAGAGAGTCCCGTCAGCGCTTAATTTCATAGAATCCAAATCAAGAGACATTGTAACAGAGTGCTCTTTCGTGAAAAAAATTCTTTTCCTCGACTTTAAAGATAGAAAATGTATCAGAATTTACCCTGATAAAAAAGTTTTGAATATACCAAGAGAAATTGTCAGTTTCAAAGGTCTCGCTGTCTCAACCAAAAAAATTACGAAAAATCTTTTTTATGTCTATGTTCCAAATACCGAAACAGAAGAAGTGGACAGTTTTATCTGGGGACTCGTTATTGTACCAATAAGGGCAGAAAGTAAGAGCAAGAAAGGAAAAATTCTCGGCAATATATTTTTCCTTTTTGATGTTAGTGAAATGATCAAGGAGTTTGTTTATGGTAAGAGCCTAACTCCTGGATTTAGATTTTCTCTTGTTGATAAAAATGAATATGTAGAAGGGGGAGAGTTTGTTAAGGCAATTTCATGGGACAATAAAAAGCTTGTAATCAAATTTGAACAGACGCCCATGATTGAAAGTAGCTGGAAGCGGTATTCAAACAATACGAAGAATACTTTTTTCATTTACATGATCGTTGTCTGGATTTTGATTTTCATCGGTGGCATAATGATCGTTTACCTCACGGACCGTATTCGTGATCTGCACGAGGAAATTACACAGAGAGAAAAAGAAGACAGGAGGAATATGGAGGCACTCGCCAAGTTGATGAGTGATACAGCGAGTTCCGGTATTTCAAGTTCAAGGTTCGTTGAATCACTAAAAACTGCTTTATCGACAATTGCAGAGCACGATGATAGCCTGTCATTTGCGATTTTTGACAGCATTAGCAAGAGGAAACTCTTCGAACATATCAGTAAAGAATCTCAAAAAATTGATTTTCAGAAGTCTTTTGATTTCCCAGAATCGGGTGATTTCGTGACAACCGAGATAAAAGTTTCACGCGGCGAGATTTACCGGATAATACTTCACGACGAGACCATGCAGGAAAGTGGTGAGAGGAAAGATTATTATGAATCAGTGTTGAGAATCATTGATCTCGGAGCCGAGGCGCTCGCACAGAGAAATCTGAGGCAGGGGATGGAGCTCAAAATGTTCCGCACGATTCTTAAACTCCTTGGCTCAAAAGACCATTACACATGTAACCATTCCCTTTCCATGGCAGCAATTGCCGAGTACATTGCTACACTTCTGGCAGATAAATACGGCTTCAGCAAGATTGACATCGAGGCTATCAGATATGCTGGATTTCTCCACGACATTGGAAAAATGGGAATCCCCGACGAGATTTTGAACAAGCAGGGAAAATACACACCGGAAGAGATGGCTATAATGATTAAGCACCCACTGTTTACAGAGATCATGATAGAACCACTTGCAGAGATTTCAGATTTCTATGACCGGGTTCTCAACATTGCAATCAGACATCATGAGAGAGGGAACGGTAGCGGATACCCCTATGGGATCATAAGAAGACCGGATGACCCGGCAAAGCAAAGAGAGTACCTTGATAATTGTTTTAACAAATATCGAAATGATCCTAAAAAGCAGAAAAGAGTTTGTGTGTTCTTTGAACCTATTATGCAGGTACTTGCAGTTGCTGATGTACTTGATGCGACATTGCGGGATAGACCTTACAAATCAGCGCTAAAGGATGAGGAGATCAAAAAGATCCTCAAGTCCATGAAAGAAAAGGGTGAGATAGATCCTGAGATCATCGACGAGACAATAAAAAATTTCGATGAGATTAAAAGCATAAGACCAAAACTTGACACGGATGATTGTGAATCCTTCCCCAGTTTACCAATTGAGATTATGAAAAGATTTTTACCGGGGGACAAAGGAAACTCCGCTTCGTAATCGTAAATCACTCAACCACCTAATTTGACATATAAAGGGGTGGAGAATACAATATTGATTATGAGCTCGCTGATAGCTGCGCTGATAGTATTACTCATTATCGGGGTGGGATACTGGATTTACCAGACATCGACAAAGATAGTCGTCGTTGAAAAAGCTGGCCAGGTGTTCACAGCGAGAAAAGTCTATATCCAGCCCAAGGTAATCCTCCCAATTGTGGTGCTTCTCCTTGCCCTGTTTCTCGTTGTGAGCATCAGGGTTATCCCTGTGGGGCATGCGATGGTAAAGTTTAATGTCGTCACAAAAAAATTCTCCATATCAGGAGAAGGTGTAACTATCGTCCCCCCATTCATTTACAGAACATACATTTACGATATGAGGCGGCAGGAGTACACGATGTCAGCAAGAAAAGGGGAGGGAAAAAGACCCAATATAGACGATTCTCTATGGTCACCCACGAAAGAGGGCCTTCAGGTGGGAATAGATCTCACCGCATGGTACAGGATCAACCCTGACAGTTTGATCAATGTACACAGAAAGATCGGTCCTGACTACGACGAAAAGGTTATTAGACCGGCAATCAGGTCCGTTGTCAGACATGTAATCTCGGAATATCCAATAATGGATGTTTACTCTGCGAAAAGGCGGGAAATTCAAGAAGAGATATCAAAGCGTGTCAAAGAGCTTCTCGAGCCTGACGGCTTTATTATCGAGGAAATTGTGCTCCGGGATGTGCATTTCACACCGGATTTTGCAAAAGCAGTGGAGGAAAAGCAGATAGCACAGCAGGAAGCCGAGCGGATGAAGTATGTTCTCCAGAAAGAGGAGCTCGAAGCTGAAAGAAAGAGGATTGAAGCAGAGGGTAAAGCCCGTGCAATCGAAATTGTATCTAAAAAACTCAAGGAAAATCCTGAGTACATCAAATATCTGTATGTTGATAAAATTTCTGACAAAATCAGCGTTATCATCTCGGATCAGGGGACCATCCTTAATCTCGGCGATGTATTAAAAAAGAAGCAATGAGAAAATATGCCGTCTTTCTCCTTGCAATTGTCGTCTCCTTTTTGATTCTCTTTTATCTATCAGGCAAAAAAGAGACAGTAACAGGTCCGTGTGAGGCTCGGGCAGTGGTTGACGACGAGTATTTCAGAGTTGCTATTGACAGAATTTTAAATGCGAGAAAGACCATCGACCTCATGATGTTTGAGCTCGTTTATTATCCAGGAAAGCATGGTCCTTCCAATAAACTAATAGAAGCACTTGCCAGTGCAAAAAGAAAGGGTGTAAGGGTGCGCGTATTGCTCGAGGGCGGCGAGAGATTTCTCGGAAAAAGATTTGCTGAAAAGGTTTTCCGGACTTCGAGATTACTCAAGGATCTTGGAATTGATCACCACTTTGATAGAGATGGTGAAACCATGCACGCCAAGCTGATGATCGTTGACTCTCTGTGGATTCTTCTGGGATCCACAAACTGGTCGTACTATAGCCTCACGAAAAATCACGAAGCCAATGTGCTTATCAAATCAAGATCCCTTGCCCTGGACTTTATCAATTATTTTGAAAAACAATGGCGCTAAAGGACCTCGTATGGACTTGCTATCCTTCCAAGGATCGCGGACGCAGCGGCAACTTCCGGTGATGCGAGATAAACTTTACCGTATCCCTGTTTCCCGGGGAAATTTCTATTTCCCGTTGAAACCATGACCTCTCCGTGTCCTGTCATCCCGATATGTCCTTCAGCGCATCCTCCACAGCTGGGATTGGCTATTATTGCGCCAGCCTCGTAAAGATCTTTTAGCACGCCTTTGAAAAGAAGATTACCCCAGACCCTTTTGGTCGCCGGGACAATCTCGAGTTTAACACCGGGATGTACCTTTTTCCCCTTTAAAATCTTCGCAACAGATTCAATATCCTCTTCCCTTCCATTTGTGCACGAACCCACAAAAACAGTGTCAACCTTCACATCCTTGAGATCGTCAACATCAAAAACATTGGCAGGGTGAGGGGGAGCCGCTACCTGAGGTTTTAACCCCTCTATGTTTATCTCTAATTCTTTTGCATAAACTGCATCTTCGTCTGCAATGGGGTATTCGAAATCCTCACCTGCAAATTTTTTCAGGTCTTCGAAAAATTTTTCTCCGGGGGGCATAAATCCGATAATTCCCGCCATCTCAGTTACCATACTCGCAAGAGTAATTCTACCAGCAAGTCCAAGGTCATCAAAAATTTCACCGTAGAATTCGATGGCTTTTCCAAGTGCCTCTTTTGTGCCGATCTTCCTCAAAATGTAAAGTGTCAGATCCTTCGCGGTTACAGGATACTGAAATTTTCCCTTTAATGTAATTTTTATCGTTTCAGGGACTTCAAACCATGTTTTTCCTGTTTTGAAAACAAAGGCAATGTCAACATCACCCATCCCCTGCCCGAAAGCACCGAGGGCTCCCAGAATGTTGTAATGACTGTCAGTGCCGACAGCGGTCGAAAATGGCTTTACAATACCTTCTTCAAAGAGTACATGTGATCCTATGCCCGAGTCCACATCGTACACCTTGATACCGTGTTTTCTCGCAAAATTGCGGCATATCTGCTGATTCTCAGCGTATTTAATGGTTTTTGGTGGGGCGACGAGGTCAAATGTGAAAAATGTTTTGGATGGATTATCGAGCGGAGAATCGTCGTATTCCCTTTCATAGTGTTTAACTACATTTGGACCTCCGAAATCTCTTGCGCTTCTCACATCTATTTCAATCCAGATAATATCTCCGGGTTTAATGTCTTTTTCATCTGAGTGCCTTTCAAAGATTTTCTGGACGATGGTCTTACCCATGATACGGTCTCCTTTTTTGATTAATTATGAAGTATTTTGGATGGAGCTTCATCAGGGTGGGTGAAAAGTGGAGGGGCCCCATGCCTTCGGCATGGGGCCCCTCCACGGGGGGTTAAAATTCAGGATATAAGTTTTCTACCCTCTTCTGTGATTACATACTTGCCCTTAACAGGACTTTCAACAAGTCCCCTGTTTTTTAGACCTCTGAGTTTCCCCGTTACTTTTGGAGTGGGCAGATCGGCTTTCTGTGCTATCTCTTTACAACCGGCGGGGTCGTTGAACTCGGTTAATGCCTTCAGTATTCTTTTCTGTATTTCGTCAAGGGCGTTCGGATCCTTTGTCTTTTTACGGCAGGGCATTTTAACACCTCCTTTTATGACTTTTTAGGTGATATTAAATCCAATGTTACAAATTTTCAAGATGTTTTTGTGTTACATCCAGATTTTCAAATGCCGATGGGTCGGCGTATGATTAATTCTTGGAGGAAAGCAGAAGAGTTTTTTACAGTGCTGGAGAAGCGGTTCCATCGCAGAACATGTGGAATGAGGATGTGTACTTCCTTACAGGGAGGTATAACCGGCTTTTCTCTGGCGTTCATGTGGAGAAAAGTGATTGAATACTTTTATCTCTGATAGGCGCCACCAGATCCTTCGCTCACGCTGTTTTGTGACATGATTGAGGGTTTCCCCCGTGTTACAGGGCAGCGTGTGGGTGGATTCTCTCAAGTCTGTTCCTCTACTTAATTGTGGCGTGGGAGAGGATTTTTTCTCAAACACCTCACACTGCTTCCCAGCGTGGAAGTTAATTCATCACTAATCCATCCCCAAAGACACAAAGTGTTCTGAGGGAATTCTTCTCCGATCTTTCCCCACAGAGCTTTGAGGTATGGGAGAGAATTTTTTCTTAAGTTCTTCCCACAAAGCTTTGTTTCATGGGGAAGGATAAAGGAAGGGGTAGAGAGCAAGTTTGGCGAGGTGAGAGCGGATAGAGGTTTTTTGCCCTCCCCTCAATCCCCTCCCGCAAGCGGGAGGGGAGTCTGTGAGTTACCCCTCCGCCATGACGGGAGGGGAGGTTATGGGTTACCTATCCCACACGGCGGGAGGGGAAATTGTGGATGATCCCTCCCGCACGATGTGAGGGGAAGTTGTGGATGCCCCCTCCCATAAAATGGTAGAAGTTGTGGGTAGATTCCCGCATGGCGAGAGGGGGACGATTTGAATCATCTTGCCTCATGAGAGGGGATATTGTGGTGGAAACACCCAGAAAGGACAGTTGTAAAATACTTCTGCATACCATAATTGAGCTTTTTTTCTCCCAATGAGCTATAAACCCCTCCCTCGCTTTGCCAGACATTACCCATGTGTTTAGATATGAACATTTATACAATACTTGCACCGTATTCACCAGTCTCTTAAACAACAATTGCGCCACCCTCCACGCACTCACAAAAATATGATTGAACAGGGGTATAAGGGAAAATTGTGTAAAATAAAAATACTTATTAAAGGAGGATAGAAAATGGGAAGAAAGAAAAGAAATGAATCACCTATTGAACAGCATCTCAAAGCTGTCGCTAATCATTATATCCAAAGAATGCAACAAGGTGAAAATATTACTCTCCTCTCCATCCTTGAAGAACTCCTCAATGCTCTCATGATCGCCGAAAGAGACCTATACCTATCCTTCGCTTCTGACAATCAGGCTAATGGATTCTACGACAGAGGTTTAAAACTAACTATGGGGAACCTCAACCTTAAAGTTCCGAGAGTGAGATTTGGCAACTCCTTCAGACCATCTTTACTACCTGAGAGATGGAAAAGGGTGGATAAGGATTATGAAAACCTACTACTTGCAATCCTTGCAAATGGTTACTCAAGGGCAAGGACTAAGAACACTTTGGAGGAGTTGAATTTGCCATATAGTGAGGAATCGGTTGAGGAGTTGGTCAATCTCATTTACGATCATTTACAATTTTACAAGGAGGCGCCTTTGGACGAGGAGATGTTTGCGGTGTTTATAGATGCTTATCATGCGAAGTTAAGGGATGAGAATGGGAGGGTGACGGATGTGACAATATTTGTTGGGATAGGGATAAATATGGAGGGATACAAGACAATACTTGGGTGGTGGGTGAAGGTTGGGAGGGAGAGTAAGGCATTTTGGACGGAGGTATTGCAGGATCTGATATCCCGTGGGTTGAGCAGGGTGGGCATTTTTGTGACGGATGATTTTAGCGGATTGAGGAAGTTACTACCGAAGTTTTATCCCCAGTCGGATCATCAGTTATGTCTTGTGCATTTGATTAGGAATTTGAGGAAGGAGTTTGGAAGGGAATACAGGGGGATGAGGAGGATGATAAGGAAGGTGTTGGAGAGTGAGACGAGGGAGGAGGCGGAGGGATACTGGGATAGGTTGATAGAGGTGGTAAGGGCGATAAATTTGAGGAGGGCGAAGGAGCTTGAAGGTAAGAGGGATAATTATCTTGCTTTCACGATGTATCCTGAGGAGGCATGTATATACGACGGACATAGTGGAGAGCGTGAATTCAGGGCTTGAGTTGATGAGGATGGAGCTTGGGGAATACTTTCCATCAATGAAGTCGTTAGAGGTCAATTTATTTATCCAGTTGAGCAATTTGAATGACAGATGGATGAGGAAGTCGATGCCGAGGGTGAGGTCAAATTTATACAGGATAAACCAATTAATGAGTGTGAAATTTGGAGTTGACGAATCAGATGATTAATTACACAATTTTTAGGGTAAACCTCCAACTATCCCTCTCATTGTGGATCTTCATGAAAATATGTGCAGAATTTATATGCATCATTTTTAAAGAACTGTTCAGGGAAATTTAAAGCCCGGTAGACCAGACTTTCAAGTCGTACTGTTTTTAAAACAGCACACCAGGAAAGATCAATGGAAGATAGGTTACAAGTAATAAGACGACAAACAGCGCCGCGACCAGTGGAAGACCGGCACGGCTGATTCTTTCGATGGGAATCCCTGTAATTCCACTCACAATGTATAAATTAATCGCCACT
>CAZNDM010000020.1:0-11507 GCA_964571845.1 uncultured bacterium
GCAAGGATCTTCATAGGTCAGGAAATTTAAATCAAAATGTCTCGATAATCAAGGCATCCATATAGAACTCCTAACAGTATCACTTTGCACTGTGAGAAAAACACTCACAATCTCTCCTCATATACGAAAGTCAGCCAATAACCTCCCCTCTCACTTGCGAAAGTCCCCTCTCGACTCCTTTCCCGCTTTCAGGAATATTCTCACAACTCCCCCGCCGGGCGGGAGTCTTTCTACAACTTTCCTCCCTCTGGCCGAAGTTTTCTTACAACTCCTCCCCCGCTCTGCGGGAATCTTCCCATAACGCCCCCACTCGTGGGAGTCTTTTCACAACTCTCCTCCAGCTTGCAGGATTCTTCTCACAACTCCCCCTCTTGTGGGAACCTTCACATAACGCCCCTCTCGTTTGCGGGAGTCTTCTCACAACTCCCCTCCCGCTTGCGGGAGGGGATTGAGGGGAGGGCAAAAAGAGCACTATCCGCTTCTCTCTGTCATATCTGCCTTTTCTGCCCCCTCCTTTATCCTCTCCCGCAGTGCTAACGCACTGCGGGAGAGGGGTTGATTAATTACCCAAAGATCTTTCGGGGATTCGGAGAAAGACAATCCCCCTCAATGTTACCCTTTCTCACCCACACCCACAGCGCGGTGAAAGATGTTTAAGAAGAGTCCTCCACGAAGCATGACTCTACGGGCAAGAAGTGCGAAAAGTGGCCCTCTCCACATTGTTCAGACACCAACCTTGAACTTTGACATTATGTGTTTTATCATGGAAAACCTTTCTAAAATGGTGAGATTTTTTATTACCTGGCATAAATGGGTTAGCATCCTGCTACTCGGCTTCATCCTGCTGATTCCCGTCAGCGGGATAATCCTCAATCACAGAAAGCTTTTCTCCTCCATCGATGTTACGAGAAGCTTGCTCCCTGATGTTTACAAATTCAAAAACTGGAATAATGCTGCCGTCAAAGGCACAGAAAAGATCGGTCCTGACAGCATCCTTTTTTATGGAAATATCGGGATATGGCTCTACACTCCAGAAGGTTTTGAACCATTTATGAACGGATTCCCCAGGGGAATGGACAACAGGAAAATCTGCAAAATCAGGAAACTCGAAAACGGTATGACACTTGCCGGCACACTTTTCGGTTTATACAAATTACACTCACAAACCTGGATAAAAGTAAAACTCCCCACGCAGGAGAAAAGAGTCGTTGACATCACAACAAAATCAGACACCATCATTCTCCTGACAAGATCTCATGTGATCAAAACCACAGATCTGAAAGACTTTCAGGTTGTTCAGTTACCCGCACCTCTTGGATATCGAAAAGAGGTAAGTCTCTTCAAAACATTCTGGACACTTCATTCAGGCGAGTTATTCGGGATTGTGGGGAAAATTTTTGTTGATTTTATGGGATTGATTTTTATTTTTCTCGTCATATCAGGAGCTTATTACTTCATCGGCTACTATGTGGTTAAATTCAGACGTCCTATGGTAAAACTCAACAGGAGTATGAGATTTTTGCTCAAGTGGCACAACAAGTTCGGCTGGACCATGCTCGTTTTCCTGTTCGTTGTTACAATCACCGGTATGTTTCTCAGACCTCCATTTTTGATTTTAATAGCCAACAAAATGGTAAAAACTCTGCCACTTACCACACTTAATTCAGGCAATCCCTGGTATGATAGATTAAGAGCAATTATCTACGAAAAAGATGTCGGGGGCTACATAATTGCAACAAACAAAGGAATATTTTTTGCGGACGAAAATTTAAAAAGCCCTCTTCTGAGATTTCGTCCGGCTCCTCCCATCAATGTCATGGGTGTAACAGTGTTTGAAAAACACGGAAATGGAAAAATCCTTGTCGGCTCTTTTGACGGTTTATTCCTCTGGAACTACAAAACAGGGGAATATTATGACTACATCAGATTGATCCCGGGTTACAGATATCCCTCTCCACTTGTAACAGGTTATACTGATGATTTCGGAGAATTTTATTTCGATTACGATAAAGGAGTGAAACCCATCAGAAATTCAGCAAGATTTCCCGAAATGCCAGAGGAGATTGGGAAGTTACCAATATCACTGTGGAACTTTGCACTTGAAATTCACACGGGCAGGGCTTACATGAATATTCTCAAAAGTTTCACAATCCTCTACATTCCTCTAATCGGTCTTATCCTTTTGAGTATTTACACAACCGGTTTTATTGTGTGGTGGAAACTCTTCCGGTGAGAGTCAGAAGGGGTACTTCACCCCAATTTTCCTGATTTTCACGAGTATCTCATGAGGTTCAACATCCAAAACATCAATGAGACGAGGAGCCACAACCTCGGGTTTTAAGATATAGTCTCCGGGTGGAAACCTTTTCAGGTCAATGTAAGCGGTTATCCGGGTAGTATCCTTCAGGACGCTCGGTGCTCCTGAAACAGTGAGGTACAGGTAGTAGTGAGATGCCTTCAGATCATAGTTTTTCCCGAGATTTCTAAAGCTCACTGGAATCTTTATCCTCGCTTCCTTTCGGGGCTCAAGGAATATTTTCACGCGAACCGATTCAGGAACAACGGTCACTCGAGGATCCGGAGGTATAACTTTTACGGTCAGAACCGAATCACCCCTGATATGATTTAAAGGTATAGAATCGGTAAAAACATGGGTTACATTTCTTATCCATACAGCAGGTCCAATCAATGTTACTCTTTCATCCAGCGGATATATCACTTTGATTTGGCTCACTGCATAGGAGTTTTGTATAATGCCGGTTATAAGTGGCACCACCTTCACCTTTTTCCGGATTTTCCTTGCAAGCTCCACGCTTAAGACCATGGGTTCAATTGACTCGATTTTGACATCAAGATCATTGGGAATTTTTATATCCGAAGGCGAAATTGTTATCCTGTTTTTCCCCTCTCGTGCCCTTCTCAGGTCTATTTCTGCATAAGGTTTGAAAAATTTAAGCTCAATTAAAATCTTGCCCCGAGCCCTCATAGTGACAAGCAGAGATCCCGGCAGATCGGAAATTACCTGTAGGTTGGCAGGAATGTTTTTAACCCGCAGGGGAACCGGTCTCGTAACCGAATAGTTCTTTTCAGTTACAGCATGAAACCATAAAAGAACTGCTATGAAGAGGGCGAGGAGTTTAGAACCCAGATTTTCAGTAATTTTACCTCTCATGTGTCTCTCCGTAGATTAGAACGGTGAGCTTCTCAATCAAATCATCCTTTGTTAGCGGAGGTGATATTTCACCGTTTACCGCAATCCTTATGGATCTTCTCTCTTCTGAAACAACGACGCTAACAGCATCCGTTACCTCGGTTATACCAATAGCCGCCCGATGTCTCGTACCAAACGAAGGATCAATCGCAGGGTTATCTGAAAGTGGTAATACAACCTTACAACCTATAATTCTCCCCTCTTTTGTAATTACAGCCCCATCGTGCAGGGGAGAAGGAGGTGTAAAAATGGTAACAATCAGAGGAGGCGAAACCTCAGCATCGATGGCAACTCCATTTTCATCTATAAATTCCTTAAGTGAATCTTTTCTTTCAATAACAATGATTCCTCCGAGCTTTCTATCCCTGAGCTGTAAAGCAGATGTTGCGATTCTCGATATCTCTTCCATTTCGCCCTGCGGATACAGCCTCCGGAAAAAGCTCGTTCTCCCTATCGTAGCAAGAACCTTTCTGATCTCAGGCTGGAAAATCACGATCAGAGCAATCAGAGCGATACTCTCAATTTGAGACATTATCCAGTTGAATGCTTCAAGATGCAGGAAGCTCGCTATTATAGCGGTAATGATGATCAGGACAATTCCCCAGAAAATGTAGGAGGCTCGAGTCCCTCTAAAGGGTTTCAAGGTTTCGTAAGTAATAAACCAAACAAGGAGAATGTCGATCAGGTCCTTTAGTCTGAATGTCAAAAATTCCATTTCACCTTGATTTTAAGGTGCAGTTAAGGCGGGTTCAAGGACTTCAGGAAAGGATGGTCGGATTCTTCTAAGTAAAGTAAATGCCGCCGTTTACAGTTACAACTTCACCTGTGATATAGGAGCTCTCCTCAGATGCGAGGAAGTATATAACATTTGCGACTTCCTCTGGCTCGGCCACTCTGCCCAGTGGAATACGGGAGGCAATCTCTGCTTCCCTTGTCTTCAAATATCCGGCTGTCATATCCGTCCTCGTGTAACCGGGTGCAACGGCGTTTACATTTATGTTGTACTTCGCAAGATAAAGTGCAAATGATCTTGTGAGACCAATTACCCCGGCTTTTGCCGCTGAATAATGAACGCCCTTGGGTGAGCCAGAGAAAGCACGTAAGGAAGAAACATTGATGACCCTGCCCCATCCTGCTTTCTTCATCAACGGAATAGCATACTTTGTTACAAGAAACGAACCCGTAAGGTTAACCCCAATCACCCGATTCCATTCCTCAAGGGATAACTCCTCAGGATCATAATGAGTTGAAACACCTGCGTTGTTTACGAGTATGTGCAGAGCCCCGAACTCCTCCCCTACCTTCGACATCATCTGCCTGACATCTTCTTCAGACGAAACATCAGCTCTCACTTTAAACGCCCTCACACCTGCTTTCTTCGCGAGTTCCACAACTTCATCTGCTTCTTTCTCACTCCTGTTGTAGTTAATTGCCACATTTATCCCCTTGCTGGCAAACAACAGAGCAGTTGCCCTGCCAATTCCCCTCGATGCACCCGTTATCAACGCGTATTTCATAATCAGTACTTAATTAAACCGAGCCAGGTACCAAGCAAAAACTGAAGCCTGCCGATCAAAAGTGACACACGCGCCATCACTGTGTAACCAAAGGATGCTCCAAACCCTATCATCAGGAAAATTATGCCAATCTTTGAGGATAATTTCAGTGTACCCTTGTGCTCTTTTGAGAAAAAGAAGTATGAGAGCACCGTTAACACACCAATGAAGATAAGAACAGCATTAAAAAACGCAAGACCCGAAGGATAAGACGATGGAGAGAAAAGTATTGTGCCCTTTGCCTGCTCCATTATCCTTGCCTGAAAAGACGCGGGTATCGCAAACCCGGAGGCTGTGCCCAGAAGGAAAGCAATTGGCCACCTGATAAAGTAGGAAAATTTCGGTATGAATATGGCAAAGTACAGAAGACCAAGAAACAGAGGCACGAGATAAAGGTAATTGTGCTCTTTGACGATGTGGGAGACAATGTTGGGATATATACCATTGTACCAGTAAATGTTCAGGTAATATCCCGCCGAAACACCTACAAGTAAGTGCTCAGCAAACTTGTAAAAGGGGTTGTCTTTATAAAGAAACGAGAAAATGAAAAGCGACAGGATTGCTGCTATCCATACCCAAGGATCGTGCGACATTATTTCTCCTCCCTGTGTTTTGATGCAAAAAATGCAAGGTTTCCAAGTATAATAAAAATCATGATAAGTACATGTGCAAGCGAGTTGGCATCCATTCCTCTGATCGCAATAACTGAAGGGGTTTTCTTTCCCAGCGTTTTATAAAGTCTATTGACGAGTGTTTCGTACTCCGCAGCACCTTTTAAGCCAGCGATCATCCCGACAAGCTGACCTGTCTGAAGATACGGATAAAAATCAGCCGCCATAACAGCCGTCACACCACATGCAATTTTCTCACCATACCTTGCATTTGCATACATTATCCAGTTTTCCGGCAGGCTTGAACCGGAAAAACTGATAGTTATGGCTATATCGTTATAATTCTTCACATTTTTCAACATGGGGATGGAATCCACAGGTGTTCCGAAATAATCTCTCGGAAAAACTTTCCTCAAATCTTCACCAAGTCCGAGGATAGTGGCTGAGACATTTGGCTTAAAACCGAGATAAACAAAGTCTTCTCCGTACTTTTTTCCCAGTTCTTTTCCTACCTTTGTAAAAGCTTCAAGGCCAAGACCCGTACCGGCAGGATTTAAACCGAGCCCGATAGGCCTTATACCTTTTGCCATTGCATGCCTCAGGACAGCAAGCACCATAGGGTGTACTTCTGGCAACACCGTGGCATCATAATCAATTGAAAGGATTATTGCAGATCCCCGTGGTAATGAGTCAATGTAATCGTACAGATTCTTAACGGGCGGGGTGATATTCTCCGGGAGCCCTATAGGCTTGAGCAACGGGATGATCACACCGAGCGCAATTATTCCATAAATCACTCGCCTGTCAATCTGTCCAAGCTTCAGCAAAAATTCTCTCATGTCAGCCTCCAAGCCAGTTTCTCTCAATTCCGAGGATAATCTTCAGTGAAGTTGAAATCATCCCAAGACCCACACCTATCATTATGCCTCTTTTAGCAGCCATGTTAGGCACATCAAGAATCCATTGAGAGAACTTTGAAATCCCGGGATGGATGTAATATCCGAGTGGTATCATTCCGATCATAACGACAAAGGCAGCAATTAGTAGCAGCGTAGCTTCAAAAGTCTTAGCCCTGAAAGCCCTGTATGCAGCAGATGCCATGAAAAACGCAAGGAGTGAGAACATGGTAGCCTGCAGCGGTATCTGCACATTTTCAAATATTTTTTGAAAGAGACTCTGCTGACCTATTCCACCAATAAATCCAATCAGCGTCATAAAAGCAAGGGAGACAAGTGTCGTGGCTGAGTACAGAACATTCTGCTTCCTTGAAACTTTCGTCCAGTGGTGCTTTATCAGACTTCCGATGGCGAGAATTATTGCCATGGATGAAATTCCATTCATCCAGTCTATCGTTGTACGATAAAATTTCTGTGATATTGGATGGGGAATGTAAAACTGAATTGTCGTAAGGATACCCATAACAAAGACGAGGGCAAGGGGTATCGTTCTCTGTAACATAGCACCTCCTTGTTTTTATGGCACTTATGATAACAAACTCATCGGGGAACTTCAACTTGGAATGTTAAGGGAGTTTCCGCAGTTATTGATGAGGAGGGTAGTTATCCAAGGGCGAATTCCACGGCCTTCATGGCATGGATCCTGGTTGTGTCAAAAACAGGTATATCAACATGCTCCTGCTTGATCAATAATGGTATCTCCGTGCAACCAAGAACAACCCCTTCTGCACCCCTCTTTTCCAGATTTTTAATTATCCTGATAAACTCGCTGCGACTTTCATCCCTGAATATACCGACAACCAGCTCCTCGTAAATTACTCTGTGAATCGTTTCTCGTTCTTCCTCATCGGGAATCAATGTTTCAATCCCGTGAGACATGAACCTATCCCTGTAAAAGCTCTCCTCCATCGTAAATTTTGTTCCCAGCAAGCCAACTTTTGAAAGATTTAACTTTTTGATCTCCTCTGCAGTTGCGTCGGCAATGTGGATCATCGGGCACGAAACACTGGATGCAACATCGTCAAAAATCTTGTGCATGGTGTTTGTACAGATAAGAATGACATCAGAGCCGGCATACTCCAGTTTTTGGGCAGCATCTGATAATAACTTTTTAAGGCTTTCCCAGTCGCCCTGATGCTGGAGTTTTTCAATTTCCTCAAAATCAAAGCTATAAACGATTATTTTACCTGAGTGTACACTGCCGAGTTTTTTATTGATCTCTCTGTTAATAATTTCGTAGTAGGCGGCTGTTGATTCCCAGCTCATGCCACCGATAAGTCCAATGGTCTTCATGATGTTAAAATTAAGTTAAGGGGGCGGCGCCGAAGGCGCCGCCCCCTTAACTCTTATTCCATATCCACAAACCTATCTTTCAACTTTTTCAAAACCTCTGGCAGTGTGGTGTACTCCATCTCAGCTGTACCAACTCTGTGTGGCTCAAATGGACCCATTGCCCTCATGTAATTCGCTATCTGGTTGGCAAGTCTCCGCGCCTCGTCAAAGGATGGATCGTCAAACAGATCTCTCGGTCCTATCAATCTGCCGTTGGCGAGCTGGAAACCAGCGGCAATAACTCTCGGAGGTCCATCAAACCTTGTAGGATTGGCCTGATGGAATGCAACCGGCATAAGCGGCCCGTGATGTGAGCCTCTCATCCATCCCGCCACAAGGTGCGGCATTGCAAATGGCTCAACCACCTCTCCCACTGCCGGGAAACCAGACTGTGCCCTGACTATCAACACAGGATCATCCTTTCCGACATATCTTCCTGCCATCATGGAAAGCTTCTGAGTCGATGAAACAGCGGCAATTTCGCCATCGGATTTCCTTCTTACAGTCTTGATTATGTAATGCTCCATCGCACCAATCAGGGAGAGCATGTCGTACATCTCTTCGGGCATGGAGAACTCAACCTTTTTGTTTTCAAATACATCGAGAACTTCAAACTTAAAGCCGTCGTGGAGCTTAGGATCAATTACGAGTCCGGCTGTGTTGAATGGATCGGCAAATATTTTAAAGAGCGGGTAATTCCACGCACCGGGTGAGGTTTTATCTGCCATGAAAATAATAACCGGCTCGCTCGGTCTTTCCTCGATCTCCATTTCTGCTGTTCCGGGACCCATTCCCTTTATGTTTCCACTGAATGTGTCGGAAAGAAGGTCCTGACCGGCACCGTAGAGTTTTAACCTCTTTGCCTCTTCGGTACACTCCATAAAGATATCCCAGGCGAGTTTATGGATCTCACCATTCTCCACCCCCTTCTCGTGAGTCATAATCAACTGTAAATCATCACCCACTCTGAGCACATGAAAATCAATTAATGTTCCGGATTCTTTAGCCTTTCTGAGCTCTTCCTCTGCGACCTCCATCAAACGGGGGTGCATACCTGAGTGACCCACATATCCACCAATATCAGCCTTTATTACGGACAGTGTTACCTTCATCTTAAACCTCCTTGCGTGAATTTTTTATTCTTCAAGGATTTGCTGAACACTTTTCCCCTTGAGGTTTTCTTTCATAATATCAAGGATCAAAATCGTCGCCCCATAGACATCAAGTTTTACGAAAAATGGCCCATAGGGGGCAAATTTTTCGACATATTGCATAAAGTTCAGGAGATTTGTGGGTCCCACAACCCCGATTCTGACGATTGATCCCTTCTCCTGTGTTCTGGTCAGAATCTTCCCTCCCTCTTTAAAATAACCCATCAATAGTTCATGAGCAAATATGATCTCATCAGCAAGGTCCGAAGCCGTTGCCTGAAATCGCAAGAAATCGTCGATGGAGTAAAAATACTCCTTCATGAACTTTTCGTCAATATCGAGGTTTCTTGATTCAAAAATTTTCTCAATCTCTTTCAGCTTCTGGCGGTCCTGAATCCTCATTCCTTCATCGAAATCCCTTATTTTTGGAATAATTTTTTCAATAGTCTTTTTAATCACATCGTAAATCTCATCCTCATTTGTAAAATATGCCCTGCGTGCCTTCACACTGAAAATAAATACAAACCCTTTGCCAACCCTTGATGGGTATTTGTATGAAACGACTTCAAGTCCCTGGTGTTTCTCGATATTCCTTACAATCTCGTTGGTCATGGTCTCTGCCGTCATGTTTTCTTTCAAAGGTCCTATCAGCATGATCTTGTAAGTGATCTCATTGGGCCTTGTGTCGATGGGAATGATGTAGAGCTGGGGAATCTCTGATTTGGAATATTCCGTCACGAGTTGAGGGATCACTATTCTGCCGAATATTTCTCCTCCAAAGATGATGCCCATGTAGGCTTTTCGACGAGGTTTTGAAAGATCTGACTTAAGGCTTTCAACAAGGATTTTGAGCTTTTCCTCCGGTAGAGGACGCTCATTCTCATCTGTAATTTCAATGTGAATGACCGTAATACCATCAGGGGTTGTAAACTGCTTATCATACTTCCTTTTGAATTCCGGATAAAAGGCACGGAGCCTATCGAGTACATCGTCAAGGGATAAATCTTTTTCAAATCCAGCAACTGTAACGGCAGTCAGATCTTCTCTTGTGGTTTTAAAATTCCAGGCTGTAACAATCACTCCATGCGACTTTTTTCGGAGTTCCTGTATCATCCTGTAATTCTGGAGAATAATTCGTGCAAGGGTTTCGGGTGATCTTTCAGTCAGGTACGCCTCGGATCTGCTGAGGACAAATTTTTCCAGCTCCCCTTCCTCTTTTGTAATTTCTTTGAATTCCTCCGGGGTTGCCATTTTTTCAAGTGCTCTATAAACATTGATGTAAACGCTGATTTTCTTTGATCCAATGTGGACAAGCTTCTGAATGGAGGAGCCACCGGCGGCGATCATCTTCAAGGTTCGTTTCAAATTTGGCAGATTTTTTCTGATAAAATCAAGCTTTTCCGGATCCTCTATCCTGGATTTCATCAGAACGATTGCAAGGTCAGTGGTGCGGGCACGTGCACCGAGAATAAAGCAAATGTTAAATCCCATCTCGTGGAGCTCTCCGGATATGGTGTTTACGAGTCCGGGCCAATCCTTACCTACAATTACTATTGAAAGGTATGGAGGAGTGCCAGACTCATCGACACAAACTTCAACCTGAACTTCCCCCTCTTTTTTCTGAATATCAACAAGACGGTTGATGGTATCAAACTCTTTCTGGGTTAATGACTCAAATCTTTTGGGGAATAGTGAAGAAAATTCATCCTTAAGAATGCTTTGTCCCATCATTTTTTTGAGTTTAAAGTTATTAAGAATTATTGTCAACTTGAAGAGTATTCCAAATTATTCCCGGTATGGAAGATTTTTTCGTACGAGTGCGAAGAATAGTTAGATAGGTTTTTGAAAAATGGGGAATTTGTCTTGAAGGAAAGTTTTCATTAAAAAGCCCATCCAGTTTCGGCTAATGTTATGGAGGAGTCATACCGAATTCCTTTTCTTTGGGGTACCGAAGTTTTGCAGACGAAAATATGCCTCCCTGAGTCATATTGCAATAGAGAAGGATTCTCTCAAACTTCATCTTCCGCAGTGCGTTTCATCGATAGAGGGCACTGACCTCCCTCAGAGACTCTGGGGGTGAAAGGCGTGGGGGAGGATCCTTCTCGAATCTCCCAAAGCAAAGCTTTGGAGAGGTTTCCCGATAATCTTCTTCCACATTTCGTGGGGAAAGCCTCTCATTGACCCCCTCCTTTACTTTGTGCTGATATTACCCATGAAAATTCACATCTCAAGCATATAAATCGTGATAATTACTAAACATAGTGCATACTTTGAAATGCGAACAACTGGAGTTTTTATACAGAAACTGAGGTTGGATTGAGGGGCGAAATCCTTTTGTTTTATGGAGTTTGCACTCCGTTGTGAATCCATTATATACAATTTGAGGTATAAATATTCCTCGGAACTCAAAATCATGGGTAATATCAGACTTTGCGGGGAGTCTCCCAATAACCCCTCCTCCACTTCGTGGAGGGAAGTTTTCCGATAATCCCTCCAACACTTCGTGAGAGAAATTCCCAACCTCCTCCCCCGCGCTGCTTTGCATCGTGGGGAAGGATTAAGGAGGGGGCATAAAGAGCTGATTTGACAGAGAAAAGCAGGTGGGGCTTTTATTGCCCTCCCCTTAATCCCCTCCCGCATTGCGGGAGGGGAGATGGGAGTGAGCCCTCCCACTTCGTGGGAGGGGTGTT